>JBALXF010000305.1:0-4307 GCA_036961085.1 Psychromonas sp. | reverse complement strand
TGGTAAATCTACTTTGTTACGCTGTATCAATCGTATGAACGATATAGTGACTAATTGCAGTGTCAAGGGTGAAATATTATTACAAGATCAGAACATATTTGAGCGCTCGGTGGATGTCGCTTCGTTAAGACGTCGTGTTGGTATGGTGTTTCAACGTCCAAACCCTTTCCCTAAATCAATATATGAGAATGTTGTTTACGGTTTACGTATTCAAGGCATTAAAGATTATCGTATTTTAGATGAAGTTGCTGAATCTTCACTACGAGCGGCAAGTTTATGGGATGAGATAAAAGATAGGTTACATGAAAATGCATTTGAGCTTTCGAGTGGTCAACAACAACGATTAGTGATTGCTAGAGCAGTTGCGATTGAACCTGAAATATTGTTACTTGATGAACCAACATCGGCATTAGATCCAATTTCGACATTGACGGTTGAAGAATTGATTTCTGAATTAGCAAAAAAGTATACGATTGTGATAGTGACCCATAATATGCAACAAGCTGCCCGAGTTTCGGATCAAACTGCATTTATGAACATGGGAAAAATTATTGAATACTCAGATACAGACACAATATTTACAACGCCTACCAATAAACAGACAGAAGATTATATAACTGGTCGTTACGGCTAAATTAGGAGAACCTATTGGAACAGATCAATCTTGGCCGTCATATATCAGGGCAATTTAATATCGAATTACATAATATTCGAAATCAAGTTATGCAAATGGGCGGTATAATCGAGCAGCAACTTAATGATGCGTTAACTGCAATGACAAACAATGATGTGGTACTTGCAAATCGAGTGATTGTTAAAGATAAAGAAGTTAATTTACTTGAGTCTACTGTCGATCAGCAGTGTGCACATATAATTGCTAAGCGCCAACCAGCAGCAAGTGATTTACGATTAATATTAACCACCATGAAAAGTGTTAGTGAGTTAGAACGAATAGGTGATGCAGTCGTAGAAATTTCCCATATGGTGATTGATAATCATGGCAAAACGGGTCCTTCATTAATCGGTTTAGAGAACATGGGGCAAATTGTATTGAGAATGTTACATAATGTACTCGATGCTTTTACGCGACTCGACTTTCATGCAGCAATCACTATTCATAGTGAAGATAAAAAAATAAAAAGACAATATGAGAGTATCTTACGAGAACTGATGACTTTTATGATGGAAGACCCGCGTAGTATTCCTTTTGTGCTTAAGGTGTTAGCTTCAGCTCGTTCAATTGAGCAAATTAGTGGCCGTTGTACCAATATTTGTGAGCAAATTATATATTTGGTCAAAGGAGTCGATGTGCGTCATGCGACAGAAGAAGAGATAAATACACTGTTATCCATATAATTATCAAAGTAATTATCAATATTGAAAACACTATCGGAATGCTAAATGACAGTGACAGATATTAGTTAGCAGTTTTATAAGACAGATATTGACTATTATCTGTCCCATAATTTAAACACACCTTATTAAAACGCAAATAATAGTTCATTAAATTTGTAGTTACTTGACTTCATTTTTTGCATCACTAAACTACCTCCATTTATTGTTTCGGAATGACTTTAATATGAAAGTTTCAGATTTCTCTTTTGATTTACCAGAAGAGCTCATAGCTAGATACCCAATGGAAGAACGTACTGCAAGTAGACTTCTTTCACTTGAAGGTAATTCAGGCGAATTAACGCATTTAAAATTTACCGATATTGTCGATCTTATTGATGAAAATGATTTACTGGTTTTTAATGATACTCGAGTTATACCTGCGCGTTTATTTGGTGAGAAAGAAACCGGCGGTAAAATTGAAGTTTTAGTCGAGCGGGTATTAGACGATAAACGTTTTCTTGCTCATGTCCGAAGCTCAAAGTCTCCTAAGCCAGGCTGTAAATTGTGTCTAGAAAATCAAGTTGATGCGGTGATGGTAAAACGTCATGGTCCTTTATTTGAAATACAGATTGATAATACAAAAAGTGTATTAGATGTGTTGGAAGCTATTGGCCATATGCCACTCCCACCATACATTGACCGCCCAGATGAAGATGCAGATAAAGAGCGCTACCAAACGGTATATAATAAAAACCCAGGAGCAGTTGCTGCGCCAACTGCCGGTTTGCATTTTGATAACATTCTGTTAGAAAAACTTAAAGCGAAAGGGGTGGATTTAGCTTTTGTTACTCTGCATGTAGGCGCTGGTACTTTTCAGCCTGTTAAAGTAGATAATATACTCGATCATCAAATGCACAGTGAATTTGCACAAGTTACCCAGCAAGTAGTGGATCAAATTTTAGCGACCAAAGCTAAAGGTGGCCGTGTAATTGCTGTTGGTACGACATCAGTACGCACACTTGAAAGTGCAGCACAATTAACATTAGCAAAAAACAAACCACTAGCACCGTATTTTTCTGAAACGGATATCTTTATTTATCCGGGTTATAAATTTCAGTTAATTGATGCGATGGTAACTAATTTCCACCTTTCAGAATCGACACTATTAATGTTAGTTAGTGCTTTTTCTGGAAAAGAAAATATCAACAAGGCTTATCAGTTAGCGATTGAAAACCGTTACCGATTTTTCAGTTATGGTGACGCCATGTTCCTAACTATAAAATAGTCTTTTTTACAGCAATATCGATAACACAACAAAATAATCAGACTGTTTCTCTGATAAGGATAAATATGAAATATGAATTAATAACAACTGATGGACGTGCACGTCGTGGCCGTTTAACCTTTGATCGTGGCACTGTTGAAACACCTGCGTTTATGCCAGTAGGCACATACGGTACGGTAAAAGGTATGACGCCTGAAGAAGTTGATGCAACCGGTGCTGAAATCTTATTAGGTAATACATTCCACCTTTGGTTACGTCCTGGGCAAAAAGTGATTAAGCAACACGGTGACTTACATGACTTTATGCAATGGAAAGGACCTATTCTAACTGATTCAGGTGGTTTCCAAGTATTTAGCTTAGGCAAAATGCGTAAAATAAAAGAAGAGGGTGTTTACTTCCGTAGCCCTGTAAATGGTGATCAAGTATTTTTATCTCCAGAAATTTCAATGGAAATACAATACGACTTGGGCTCAGACATCGTCATGATTTTTGATGAATGTACTCCTTATCCAGCAACTGAAGAAGAAGCTGATGTTTCAATGAAGCTATCGCTTCGTTGGGCACAACGTAGTCGTGATCGTTTTAATGAACAACAAAACCCAAATGCTTTATTTGGCATTATTCAAGGTGGTTGTTACGAACATTTACGTGATGTATCTCTAGACGGTCTAGAAAAAATAGGCTTTGATGGATATGCAATTGGTGGTTTGGCTGTCGGTGAGCCGAAAGAAGATATGCATCGTATTTTAGAGCATATTGTTGCAAAGATCCCTGAGAATAAACCACGCTATTTAATGGGTGTTGGTAAACCAGAAGATCTTGTAGAAGGTGTTCGTCGTGGTGTTGATATGTTTGATTGTGTGATGCCAACACGAAATGCGCGTAACGGTCATTTATTTACTACTGATGGTGTCGTAAAAATACGCAACGCTAAACATCGTGAAGATACAAGTACTTTAGACTCAGAATGTGATTGTTATACATGTAAAAATTATACGCGTGCATACCTATATCACCTTGACAAATGTGGAGAAATTCTGGGTGCTCGTCTAAACACGATCCATAACTTACGTTATTATCAACGTTTGATGAAAGGTTTGCGTGAAGCCATTGTACAAGGTACATTAGACGAGTTTGTTGATACTTTCTATAAGCGTATCGGCAAAGAAAAACCATCGATTGATGATTAACAAAAATTTATTACAAAATAATTATTTAATTTAATTTATAAGGGTTACAAAAATGAGTTTATTCATTTCACAAGCACATGCCGCAGCCGAAGGCGCACCAGCTGGAGACAGCATGTCTTTCATATTTATGATGGTGGTTTTTGCTGCTATTTTCTACTTTATGATTTACCGTCCACAAGCTAAACGCACTAAAGCGCATAAAAACTTAATGGACAGTCTTGGTAAAGGTGATGAAGTATTAACAACTGGTGGAATCATTGGCCGTGTTGTTAAATTAGATGCTGAAAGTGGTTATGTAAAAATTGAATTAAATGAAAACAATACAATCACAATCAAAAGAGATTACATCTCAGCAGTTTTACCAAAAGGCACACTTAAATCTATCTAAGAAAGTTTAAGTTTACCTAAAAAATTAAGACGTAGTATTTTGCTACGTCTTAATTTGTTGGCGCCTAATAAAGGACATTACCGTGCTAAATAAATACCCTACTTGGAAG
>JBALXF010000304.1:0-4314 GCA_036961085.1 Psychromonas sp. | reverse complement strand
TTGGACAATCGCATTGCCGCCGCCCCAATTAATTAACGCAGAGCCAGAATCATCTTGCAGATTTAAACTGTATTCTATAATCAGCCCCTCTGTGGTGACAGATTCTTGTCCTTTGTTATAACTACCTGCTAATAAATTAAGTTTGCCACTCAAGTCCCCAAACAAAGTGATCTCTTCTGTAGAAGTTAACCAGATACTATTGGCAAAATATTGCTGTGCTTGCTTCTCTAAACTAGGATCTAATAAATGTAATTCAGTTTCAATTTTAGCCTTGTACGGATAATGCTTTATATTACTTGTAAATTGCAGGGTGACGGGCTCTTCATTGTCTAGGAAAAGGGTAAACTCACTAACCGCTGTGGCACTAAAAAATTGCTTATCATAGCTTACAAGCTTGCTCGAGAAGCCTTTCTCAAAAGGAATAATAAATACCTTATTAATTTCTTTCTGTGCCATAACACCAACAAAGTAAGTACTCGCAATTGTAGAGACAACAACTGCGAATACTAAAGCTGAGATAGATTTTCTCATCAAACCCCCAAATTGGTTATGGCGAATATTGCTATTAATAATAAGACTAATTTCAAAAAAGTGCGCAATATCACGTTTTATTTAACAAATGATCAATACCTGACTATCTTTAAAGCCTAAACAAAAACTGTATGCAGCGATGGAATATGACGAACTGGAAATTTTTCCAAGGAGGAAATATGAATACACAGAAATGGCAATGGATACATAACCCGATTACAGGTGGTATGTTATTAGTAGTAGCAGCTATCATTGCAATATTTTGGGCAAATATATTACCCGAAAATTACCATCATTTTTGGCATAATACCGTTTTTGAAGTCTCTCCTGGATATAGTAAGGTTGTCCATTCCATTAGTTTCCATAACATTGCTAACGAATTTTTGATGGCAATATTCTTTTTCTTTATTGGTTTAGAAATTAAACGAGAATTATTAGCAGGTGACCTTTCTACTCCCCAAAAAGCCGCTTTACCAATCTTTGCCGCATTAGGAGGGGTGATATTTCCAGCAGGAATTTATATCCTTTTTAATGCTGGTACAGAGTCGGCTAATGGTTGGGGGATCCCGATGGCTACGGATATTGCCTTTGCATTAGGCGTCTTAGCCATAGTGGGTAGTCGTGCCCCAGTTACACTTAAAGTATTTCTATCGGCCCTGGCAATTGGCGATGATTTAATGGCCGTTATTGTTATCGCAATATTTTATACCGAACAAATATTCTTTAGTGAACTGGTGATAGGCTTGCTTGGCATAATATTCTTAGTCATTGCTAATCATAAAGGCGTCCGCAGTTCCTTTTTTTATTACACCGTTGGACTTATCGTAGTTTGGATTAGTTTTCTTGCTTCTGGTGTACATGCGACGATTGCAGGGGTCGCAGTTGCATTCACCATTCCCTGTCGTCGCGAAATTTCGATGGATAGTTACTTAAATCAATCCAAAGCCTTACTTAAAGGACTCGAACATGAACGTCTGATTGGCCATCATGTACTGAGCGCGCATGCGATTCAAACATTAAACCAAGTAAAGATTTTAAGTGACCAAGCAGCAAATCCTCTGCAATCTAAAGAAGCCTCATTGCACCCAATTTCAACCTTGTTCATTGTTCCATTTTTTGCACTAGGCAATGCCGGTGTGATCATTGATAGCGCAATGGTTGAAGAGATGACTAACCCTATCGTATTAGGAATAGCAATCGGACTAGTATTAGGAAAACCAATCGGGATTGTGCTGTTTACCAAGATCCTGACTATGTCCAACCTAGGGCAGCTGCCCAAAGGGGTAACTTGGTCGCATATTTTTGGCGTTGGCTTACTTGCTGGTATGGGATTCACTATGTCGTTATTTATTACCGATCTGGCTTTTATCAACCCGGAACATCAAGTCATTGCCAAAGTATCTGTGTTAATGGCATCGGTTATATCAGGTGTAACGGGTTACCTATTTTTAATGCGCTTACCCGCATATCAAGCTGATGATTAACCTTAAACTTAAGCATCATTCGGCAATAACTTTAAATTTCACTTTTAAAGCTGTTATGGTTAATGGTTTTTTATCTAAGTATCTAAGTACCTATGAATCAAGGGAAGATTTAACAATGACAGATCAAAAACACTTAAGAAAGATGAAAGCAGTCAAAGAGAAGCAAGATCAAAAAATTGCAGCTGCAACCGAAGAACGTGGTGTCAGTATTTTATTAGCAGGCCCCGGTAAAGGAAAAAGTAGCTCTGCATTTGGCATGTTAGCACGCTCTCTCGGTCATGGTCATAAAGTTGCAGTGGTGCAATTTTTAAAAGGCGGCGATGCAACAGGCGAAGAAATGTTTTTCAGACAACATGAAAATGTTGATTGGTTTGCTATGGGTGATGGTTTCACTTGGGAAACTCAAGATAGAGAAAAAGATGTTGCCAGTGCTCAGAAAGCTTGGGCTAAAGCAGAAGCATTATTAGCCGATGATAGTTACCAATTAATTGTTCTTGATGAAATCACTTATATGTTTAAGTTTTTATACTTAGAACTACAACCTACCTTAGATGCTCTAAAAAATCGTCCACATAAAATGAATGTTGTATTAACAGGAAGAGGACCAAAACAAGAATTAATCGATGCTGTTGATACTTACAGTCTTATTTTAGATGAAAAACATGCGTTTAAGAATGGCGTAAAAGCACAGCCCGGAATTGAGTGGTAAAAAAAAACCTCTCAAGCTGAAAACAGTTTGAGAGGTGATTAATAAGTACATTAAGATCTACTGAAGCAATCTATTTTATTAATTGATCCCAGAATGACGCAATAAGGCATCAATTTTAGGCTCTCTTCCCATAAAGTTTTTAAACAACTCCATAGGCTCTTCACTACCACCCTTTTCTAAGATAGCTTGTAAAAATTCACGACCGGTTTTTTCATCGAAAATACCTAACTCTTCAAATTTTGAGAATGCATCTGCTGATAACACTTCTGCCCACTTATAACTGTAGTAGCCCGCTGCATAACCGCCTGCAAAGATATGGCTAAAACTATGTTGGAAACGGTTAAATGATGGCGGAGTGATCACAGCAACTTGCTCACGAATATCTTTTAGAACTGATTCTACTTGTCCGCTAAGTTGTGGTTTATATTGATTATGTAGAACAAAATCAAATAGTGAAAACTCTAACTGACGAACCATCATCAATGCACTGTTATAGTTTTTCGCTGCCAGCATTTTTTCAAGCAACTCTTTCGGCAAGGTTTCCCTTGTTTCGACATGGCCAGATATTAGTGCCAATGCTTGTGGTTCCCAGCACCAGTTCTCTAAGAATTGGCTTGGCAACTCTACTGCATCCCAAGGCACACCGTTAATGCCTGAAACCGATGCCGACTCGATTTTAGTTAGCATATGATGAATACCATGACCGAACTCATGGAATAAGGTAACCACTTCATTATGAGTAAATAATGCCTGTTGATCGCCAACCGGTTTAGTAAAGTTACAAGTTAAATAAGCAACTGGAAGTTGTAATTCACCATTAACTAAACGACGTCGAACACGGCAATCATTCATCCATGCTCCACCACGCTTATGCTCTCGTGCATAAAGATCTAAGTAAAAGCTACCTAAATGGGTGTCCTGTTGATCGTAGATATCAAAAAAGCGAACATCGGCATGCCATTTATCAACATCAAAAACTTCTTTTATCGTTAATCCGAATAAACGGTTAACTACTGCAAATAAACCATTTACGACTGTATTCTCAGGGAAATATGGGCGTAATTGCTCATCTGAAATCTGGTAGCGTTGCTGTTTTAGAAGCTCAGAATAGTAACTTAAATCCCAAGACTCTAAATGTTCGATTGGATCTAGGTTTTTTGCAAATTCAAAAACCTGATCGCGCTCTTTCTCTGCTTGTGGGTAAGACTTCTCTGCAAGCTCAGTTAAAAAGTTAATGACTTGATCTGGGTTCTCTGCCATTTTAGTGGCTAGGCTATATTCACCGTAGTTTTCAAACTCTAACAATGTTGCTAACTCATGACGTAGCGCTAATATTTGTTCAATAATTTCAGAGTTATCGAATTCTCCTGCATTGGGACCTTGATCAGAAGCACGAGTCGCAAATGCTTTATAAACCTCTTCTCTGAGTGAACGGTTTTTTGCATAAGTCATTACTGGTAAGTAGCTTGGGAAGTCCAGTGTTAATAAATAACCCGTTTGCTGTTTTTCTTGTGCAGCCTGCTGTGCCGCTGCTAATGCGCTTTCAGGCAATCCAGCTAAATCATTAACGTCGCTTACTAACTTGCTCCA
>JBALXF010000303.1:0-4350 GCA_036961085.1 Psychromonas sp. | reverse complement strand
GTTTGGAGATGTCATCAGCACCCTACCCGAACTCTATATTAATGATGCCGGGCTTTTTGATTGTTGGTACCTTGATGGTTTCGCACCAAGCAAAAACCCAGAAATGTGGAGTGAATCATTATTTGAAGGTATTGCGAAGTCCTGTAAACAAAATGCCAGCATAGCAACCTTCACTGCGGCAGGTTTTGTAAGACGTTCATTAGCTGCCGTTGGTTTTGATATGCAAAAGCGTAAAGGCTACGGTAAAAAGCGTGAAATGTTAGTTGGGAAGTTTAGTAAAACTGATGATGCAATTAAATATGGTCAACATTACCGTCAACCTATGCAGACTAGTGAAACGGATAACAAAGATATCGCAATCGTAGGAGGCGGTATAGCAAGTGCTTGTTTGACGTTATCATTATTAAAACGAGGCTATAGAGTAAGTTTATATTGTAATGACAGTGAATTTGCCATTGGTGCATCAGGCAATCGACAAGGTGCTTTATATCCTTTATTAAATGAACAACACGACTCACTGAGTCAGTTTTTCGCGAATTCTTTTTTATACGCTAGAAACTATGTGGAAACTATCAATCAAGTCTCTCCCTTTGATTATGATTTCTCTGGGTTACTGCAATTATATTACGATAGCAGTGCCTCAAAAAAATTAGATAAAATACTAAGAGCGCAATTACCAGAATCATTAGTGCATAAAGTTAGTGCGGACAAAACAAATTTGATTTCAGGTGTTGATATCGAGCAAGCAGCACTGTTTTATCCTTTAGGCGGTTGGTTAAGCCCTAAGCAGATGGTGAAAGCAATTTTTAAACATGCACAAGCATCCGGGGATTTGACCATATATTTTGACCATCAGTTACTAAGCTTTACTGAAAATACAGAAACTGGGGGCACAAGTTGGGATCTAAAGTTTGCTAATAAAACGCTAAATCATCACTTATTAATACTTACCAGTGCGATTAACACACTTGATTTTGAACAATGCAAAGCGATACCACTTTCAGCTGCACGTGGACAAGTAACCCATATACCAACTACCCCCGATTTAAAAAAATTGAAAGTAACACTTTGTCATGAAGGTTATTTAACCCCTGAAAATTCAGATATTCATTGTATGGGCGCGACATTCAAACGCCATCAAGTTAACCAAGAATTTATACAATCAGAACAATTGGATAATAAAAATAAACTGCAAAAATGTATTAATGATAAAGCTTGGACTGAAGATATTGATATAGAGCATAGTGATGCGAATGTTGGGATACGTTGTACAACACGCGATCACTTCCCTTATGTAGGTGCTGTTCCTGATTATCAAGCCACCCAAACACATTATATTGATGCACAGAAAAAAAATAACGCTGACAATGCTCCTTTTCACAATAACCTATATATGTTGACTGGGTTAGGCTCGAGGGGGTTATGTACAGCTCCTTTGTTAGCAGAAATGTTAGTTGGGCAGATAAACAGTGAGCCATTACCCTTTGCAAGTGCGATTTTGAATGCAATGCAAGGTAATAGACAATGGATTAGTTATCTGAAAAAGGGAAAGAAACTCAAGTTCTAACGTCAACTGTCTATTTTTTAACTGAATAATATCCATAAAATAGACAAACAACCTAAAGCGAGGCTTCAATTGTCATTGTACTTTGTAACTTTTGGTTATTTGCGTTAATCTACGCGCTCGATTTAAGAGTATGCCCATAACTTGCTCTTTTAATGTTAAAACAGATGAGAAATCAACCAGTTTAATGAAATATTCACGCGTTTTTATCAATAGCCTAGCTTACGAACTAGCACCACACGTCGTTTCAAGTACTGAACTAGAGTCGCGTTTAGCGCCTTTATATCAAAAACTTAGAATTCCTAAGGGGCAACTTGCTGCTTTAACTGGCATTCAAGAGCGTCGCTGGTGGCCTACTAACCATATTTTATCTGATGGAGCTATCGATGCTGCGAAAAAAACACTCGCAGAAACCGGTGTAAATATTGATGATATCGGCGCGGTAGTTTATACCGGCGTATGTCGAGATCAACATGAGCCTGCTACGGCATGCCGAATCGCAGATGCCATCGGTGTCAACAGTAGTACTGCAATTTACGATATCAGTAACGCATGTTTAGGTGTTCTATCTGGGATCCTTGATATTGCTAACCGTATTGAATTAGGTCAAATTAAAGCTGGCCTTGTTGTTTCTTGCGAATCAGCACGACACATTGTAGATATCACTATCGATAATATGTTAGATAATCAAACGATTGCCAATTTCTCACAATCTTTAGCTACTTTAACCGGTGGTTCAGGTGCCGTCGCTGTATTATTGACTAATGGGTCTCTTCCATTAAAAAATGATAATCAACATAAATTATTAGGTGCGAGCCATCTTTCAGCCCCGCAGCATTATGATCTGTGTAAATGGGGTTTAAATGAAGTAGGTTTAAAATTGCATCGCGAATATATGCGCACCAATGCAGTGCCTCTTCTAAAAGAAGGTGTTGCACTTGCAAAAGATACTTGGGATCATTTCTTAGAACAGCGAGAATGGTCAGGCGAGCAGGTTGATAAAGTTATTTGTCATCAAGTTGGTTCAGCGAATCAAAAACAAGTACTTTCTGCACTGGATATTCCGGCACATAAAGAATTTCCAACTTATCAAAATCTGGGCAATATGGGCACAGTATCTCTACCCGTTACAGCTGCAATGGCAGATGAACAGGGATTTTTGCAAAAAGGCGATAAAGTTAGCTTTTTAGGTATAGGCAGTGGCCTTAATTGTATGATGTTAGGATTTGAGTGGTAATATGAATTTAGATACTTTATTCCCTTTTAAACGTAATTATTTAGATCGCAACGGCCAGAAGTACCATTATGTAAATGAAGGTACTGGAGAGCCCGTTGTAATGGTTCACGGCAACCCAAGTTGGTCATTTTATTACCGTAACTTGATCACAGCATTAAGCGCAAATCATCAATGTATCGTACCTGATCATATTGGCTGTGGTTTATCTGATAAACCTGGCGATAAAGATTACGACTATACACTTGAAAATCGTATAAACGATTTAGAAGCCTTGCTTGAATCTTTAAATATCACTGAAAATATCACTCTTGTCGTACATGACTGGGGCGGAATGATTGGTATGGGTTATGCGGCGCGTCACCCAGAGCGTATTAAACGTCTTGTTATATTAAATACCAGTGCGTTTAACTTGCCACAGGCTAAATCATTCCCAATTCCTTTATGGATTTGTCGAAATACTAAAACAGGTACGGTTTTAGTACGTGGATTTAATGCCTTTGCTTCAATTGCATCTTATGTTGGCGTTAAACGTAAACCTATGCCAAAAGAGATTCGCAAAGCCTATGTAGCACCATTTAATTCATGGAAAAACCGAATTTCAACATTACGTTTTGTGCAAGATATTCCACTTTTCCCGCATGAAAGAAATTATGATTTGATAAATGACATAAGTGATAGCTTAGAGAAGTTCCAAACTATTCCAACGATTATCTGTTGGGGCTTGCAAGACTTTGTTTTCGACAAACACTTCTTAGATGTTTGGAAACAAAAAATGCCACATGCAGAAATAAATGAATTTTCTGACTGCGGTCATTATATTCTAGAAGATGCAAGTGACGAAGTGATCCCACTTATACAATCATTTATGGCAAAAAACCCATAAACTATGACAGAAATTAAACACGCAAACCTTTGCCGCCATCTTATATCGGCGGCAAACACCTTCCCAGACTCTCTCGCTGTTGCCGTTCAAAAAAAACGTTTTACAAAGCTTACCTATCAAGAAATTAACTTTGCCGAGCTTAATCAACGAAGTGATCAAATTGCTCATGCTCTTAATCAATATGGATTAAAGTCAGGCCATAAAGCAGTATTGATGGTTACGCCAAGTCTCGATTTTTTTGCACTGACATTTGCCCTATTTAAAGCCGGCATCATTCCTATTTTGGTTGATCCCGGTATGGGAATAAAAAACCTAAGACAATGTTTTGCGGAAGCTAAACCCGATGCATTTATCGGTATTCCTAAAGCGCATGTTGCAAGAAAATTATTTTCTTGGGGTAAACAAACCATTACCCATAAAATAACGGTTGCGGGAAGCAGTATTTGGGGAGGAATCAGTTTAAGTGCTCTGTTAACTAAAAGCTCAACCAATACACCTTACCCAATGGTGAAGTTAGCCGAGCATGATATGGCCGCTATATTATTTACCAGTGGCAGTACAGGCACACCCAAAGGTGTGGTTTACAGCCATGCAATGTTTGAAGCACAAATTAGCGTACTAAAAAATGACTATGCCATAGAACATGGTGAGCGCGATTTAGCGACT
>JBALXF010000302.1:0-4359 GCA_036961085.1 Psychromonas sp. | reverse complement strand
AAGGGGGGGAGGAATTAATTAAGGCAGTTGAAAGTAATAAAGGCTTAGTGACCATATCGTTTTTTGCCTTTGTAGTTAATCTCAGCTAGGTTTGTAGTATTTCTATCTATTTGAAAAACAATGAGTGAAATTATTGGTATTTAGCAAGTCGCATCCATATTGATTCAAATAGGAGGTTATTATGAGCGACCCTTTCCAGATACAACGCGAACTTCGCTACGGCGCACCTGTCTGCGATGAAATTCTGACCGGGAGGTATTTTACTATTGGCTATTCGTGGTATTTCCGACAACCCAAATGGGTTCTGGAAATAATCAACCCGAATGCATGTTTTGAATGGGAGATAGACGGGCGTCTAAATAATTTTCGTGCAGATATTCGAATTCCTCGCAGGTTCCGCGCCGGGCTGAAGGCCTATAAGGGAAGCGGATATGACCGGGGGCACTTAGTGGGTAGCGCCAATCAGGACGAGTTGGAAATTCAAAATAGTGAAACCTTCTTGCTGTCAAACATGTCCCCCCAGAAGCCGAATTTCAATCGACGAATCTGGCGAAACCTTGAAGTCGCTGTACGCGAACTTAATGAACAGAAAAACATCCTTGAGACATACGTTCTTACGGCTCCGGTTTTCTATTTCGACAGAAAAATAGAAACCATCGGAGACAAAACAGACAAGTACGGTATCGATGTGCCAGTGCCTCATGCTTTCGTCAAGAGCGTGTTAGCTGAAGACAACCGTGGGCGCCTAAATCTTTGGACTTTTGAAATGGAGAACAAACAACTCTCCGGTGATCTGGAGGACTATCTGGTAGTGACCTACGATGCAGAACAAAAAGTCGGTGGCTGCTTTTGGGATCGTGTCGCTGGTGGTGGTCTGCATAGGCAAAAGAGTAAACCAAGGAAAATGTGGAAATTAGACCACTAACTCCTTGATACTTGCGTACTGTTTTGACTAACAATGAAGTGTTGAGTTCAATCTTAAAATAATATTAGTCACTCTGATCTTTAAATCTTCTTTCCTGTGTCGCTACTATTTTGTCTCAATTGTTGGTAGCGTTAGCTATTGTCAATATTCCTAAGGTAGTAACATTTTGCACAATAAATTTAGCGGGCTAAAAGCAATTGCAATTATTGAAGCTTCTAAAGGCCTAGTTGCTTTGCTAGTTGGTTTAGGTGCGCATGAACTTGCCGGCCAAAACCTTAAGCAAGTGGCAGAAAGGTTAGTAGAACACTTACATTTAAATCCAGCCAGTCAATTACCAGGAGTAATACTGCATGCCGTTTCTGAAGTTAATAGTTCGAACTTAGCTTTTATAGCCATCGGCGCGACTGTATATAGCATCATAAGGTTTATTGAAGCCTATGGTCTTTGGCGAAATTACCGATGGACAGAGTGGTTTGCTTTTTTTAGTGGGGCAATATATCTACCCTTTGAAATTTACGAAATTTACACCCATCAAAATTTAATGAGTGTTGTCGTGCTTATCTTCAATCTCTTTGTTGTAGGCTATATGTATAATATTTTGCTTAAAAAGCATCAATAAGTAGAGATAATTGTCGAACAATTTATTCGCGTTTAACGAAGCGTTCTAGCAAGGAGAGTTTGATGACCAATATACGAGCAGCAACATTAACTGATTCATTTTCAATTAATGCATTGTCTTTGCATCTTGGTTACGCAATTACGCCGCTAGAAACTTCACGGGAAAGATTGAAATGTTTGCTTGCATCAACAAATGATGAGGTCTGGGTGTTTGATGAGTCAAACATTATTCTAGGATGGATCCATGTGTTTAAAGCTCACCGCCTTGCTTCGTCAACCTTTAATGAAATAGGGGGCTTGGTAGTGGCTCCTACAGCCAGAAATAGAGGAATTGGTCGGCTGCTGGTTGAATTTGTTGCTAAACAATCCAGAGATAAAAATCTTGAATTAAGAGTGAGATGTAATTCTCATCGAGAGGATACTCACAAGTTCTATCTTAAGACTGGGTTTACCAACTCTAAAACGCAGCATGTATTTACAATGCACTTATAGTATACGGAGATAAACTATTGGCGATGTTTCATGCTTGTTCAAGTCCAGTCAACTATTTTATTCCTTTTAACTCGCGTTTTTAGTATTGCTTATCATTTTGGTGTTCAATATCTATGAAAAATGAAGCTTTCGTTTTTCATTTTCCTGTTATCTATACACCTCAAAAAAGCAAAGAAATTACTTTCAATTACATAAGAGTATTGTTTAAGTATGTCTGATATTGAAAAAATATATAATGGTATGTGGGTGAATGCAATCCAGTGCATTAAAGATGGTAAATATGAAGTCGATAGTTCAATTAATTCTTCTGATGATACGCGCAGAGGGCTGACAGTTTTATATTATCTGAGTGAAAAAGTTGGGGCTTCAATTCGTGAATTATCGGATGAACTAGAACGCATAGAGCCAGAGCAATATTATTATCCCACTAATGAATTTCATTTAACTGTGTTATCAATTATTACCTGTGTTGCAGGTTTTAAACTATCAAATATTGATGTACAAGCGTATTCAAATGCATTTGCACAGGCCGTAAAAGATATTGGCCCATTTAAAATTAAGTATTCGGGTATTACGGCCTCGCCATCATGTGTTTTAGTACAAGGATTCCCTGATACTAATCAACTAAATATTTTACGTGACACACTTCGAGTCAATTTTACAAAGGCAAACCTTCATACAAGTATTGATGTGCGGTATGAGATATCGACTGCACACGCAACAATCGTTCGTCTTCAATCTCCATTAAGAAATACAGATAAATTTATAGAAGTACTTTGTAAGTACAGAGACAGGGACTTTGGCACTGTTGAAGTGGGAAAACTGGATTTTGTGTTTAATAATTGGTATCAAGACTTATCGGTAACAAAGCTGTTATCTAGCAAAATACTTAAAGCTAGCAAATAACTTATAAATCATCAAATAACATACATAGTAAGTCATTAACAAATAAAAAAAGTTGCTTTTTCCCGTTCTTCACTGCTTATAGCTAACATTTTTTAGCCTCTTAAAGCCTTTGGCGCACAAATATGATTGCCACGTTATAACTGTTCTAGTGTCGTAAACTATAATTTAGAAATTATTTAATAAAGGAATTTTTAATGAAATTTATGGTTATGATTGCGGGAGGACTATTGTGCTTCATTTCTTTTTCTAATAATTTGTACGCCAATCCGGCTGATAAAAATATTGAATCTTTTTTCTCTCTTGCTGAGATTAAAAATGCGCCTAAAAAACCGTTACAGCCTATTAAATATCGTCAGGCAAGTGATGATGTTTCTTTAGCTTATCGCGCTTATCTGCCACAACAGGCACAAGCAGTTCTAATCTTTTATCATGGAGCAGGTGCTCATAGTGGGCTTATTTATAATCACATCGGCGCTGATTTACGTGATGGTTTTAATATTGCTGTATATATCCCAGATATACGAGGTCATGGAGGATCTGCAGGAGAGCGAGGTGATGCCCCTAATGTTGAACAAGTGTGGTTAGACATCAATTCAATTGTTGAATTAGCACGTGAAAAATATCCTAATCTTCCACTCTTTGTTGGTGGTCATTCTAGTGGTGCTGGCTTAGCACTTAATTATTCTAGTTGGGAGCAACGCGCTGAGGTAACAGGTTATGTTTTTGTTGCTCCATATTTTGGATTTCGATCAGAGACTAACTACGATAAGGGTGAAAATAATGGCTTTGAGTTTTCTACAGTTAACACTTCTGACTTTATAATTAACGCTATCAGTGGCGGTTTGTTTTTTGGTCATTCAAAGGCCGTGAAATTTAACTTTCCAGAGCAAGTGTTAAAAGATAACCCTGAAATTGTACCGTTTAACACTGTTAATATGTCAAACGCTGTTACACCTGACGCTCCTGACGCTCAATTATCTGATCTACAACAATTTGGATTGTGGATAGGAGAACAAGATGAGGCGTTTGATCCATTAAAAGTAACTCAATTTGCACAAACAAACAGTGCTAAAAAAGCGAACAAAACAATTGAAATAGTGAATAAAGAAAATCACTTTTCAATACTACTAAATGCTTCCGATCTTATTGGTCCATGGTTAGAAAGGCGATTAAGTAGTTTTAAATCGTCTCTGATAAAATATTAAATACAACCAAAAAAACACATATCACAAGCAATAAATTAGTCCGCTTAATGCGGGCAGATAGTATTCATAAATAAAGAGTGAAAATGAAACTTAGTTTTAATATGGAAGACGTAAGTCAAATATTTGTTGGAGCTTTTGCTTTAGCAGTACCTATTTCTTTCTCGGAAGAGGCTTGGAAATTAGGTGAGACTTTACCCTTTGCCAACTTACTTA
>JBALXF010000301.1:0-4360 GCA_036961085.1 Psychromonas sp. | reverse complement strand
ACTGAAGTTTGAACTTCACCGATGAAGTCTTGAGAAACTACTGCATCTTCAGTGTAACCTAAAACGCCAGCCATTTCATTTTCAGAAGCGCGCTTCATTTCAGCACAGATTTCTTCGTATGTAGTAGCAGTTTTAAGGTTAACAGTTAAGTCAACAACAGAAACGTTAGCAGTTGGTACACGGAAAGCCATACCAGTTAGAAGACCGTTAAGAGCAGGAATTACTTTACCTACTGCTTTAGCAGCACCAGTACCAGATGGGATGATGTTTTGAGAAGCACCACGACCACCACGCCAATCTTTAGCAGAAGGACCGTCAACAGTTTTTTGAGTTGCTGTAGTAGCGTGAACTGTAGTCATAAGACCAGACTCGATACCGAACTTGTCGTTAAGTACTTTAGCCATTGGAGCTAGACAGTTAGTAGTACAAGAAGCGTTAGAAACGATATCTTGACCAGCGTACTCAGCGAAGTTTACGCCGTTTACGAACATTGGAACGTCGCCAGAAGGACCAGTTAGAACAACTTTTTTAGCGCCAGCAGTGATGTGCTTACGAGCTGTTTCGTCTGTTAGGAAAAGACCAGTTGCTTCAGCAACTACTTCAACGCCAGCTTCAGCCCATTTAAGATCTTCAGGGTTACGCTCAGCAGTAACACGAACAGTAGTACCGTTAACGATTAGGTTACCGTCTTTAACTTCAACAGTACCGTTGAAACGACCGTGTGTTGAATCGTATTTAAGCATGTAAGCCATGTATTCAACATCGATCAAGTCATTGATTGCAACAACTTCTACATCAGCACGTTCACATGCTGCACGGAATACGAAACGACCGATACGACCAAAACCGTTAATACCTACTTTAATTGTCATTATATAAATCCTTATAATTTAAAAAAAATTTTGCTTTAAAACTGGTTTCATTATAATTGCCAATCACATCATAAACTTGATATTAATCAACTTTATGCTATGAATGAGCTTTTTACTTATAAATAATAAAATCCACTATTATTTATAAGATGAATGATATTTTGAATTCGGTGTAATTAAATTACGACGCAATAATAATCTGTAATGCACAAAAATGAAAGCAAAAGCACAATTTAACTAAGTTAATAATAAATTTTACCTTAACTTTTACACTGTAAAGTCTTTCCTGTAATTAACAGATCATTAATGAATCTGCCTTACAGGTAACAATCATTCTAATAAAATGTAAAATTTATATCAATAACAATTTAGACTAAATCGCGCTTTTGAATATTCATACTAGAAAATCTACTTTTATATGGCATGAATTTTTATAGTTGTGACTTGTTATTTATCTATGAATAAATTAAGAGATAATAGTCGTCAATGTATTGCAAGTATTTGGCTGAACTTCTACACCTGCTTTATCCGTTATTGCCGCTTCAATACAGAACATTGTTTGGTAGCCATCATCTGGCATATCTTTAAAATCTTTTGCCCCTTGTACCCAGGGTGTCCAAAGTACCTCTGAATCATTACCGGTATTTTCAACCATAACTACGCGTTGATATTTTTTATCGGAAAGCGTAATAGAATAAGGGGATTTTTTATAAATAGCATCGATCGCCTGATCTATCTGCAATGTACTATCGCCCGTTTCAGTCTTCCCACCTTTTAGTGAATTGTTATATTGAGTATTGAGACCTGTAATTAGACAGCTCTCAGGCGCGCTAATATTTAAGTAAGTATGCAGGGCAGCACGGTAAGAAAATGGTTTATTGCCAGTGTTCTTTGAAATTAACTCAAGTTTGATTTGATTTGTTAACGTTGCCTTTAAAGTCAGCTCAAATTCGAATGGCCAAAGTTTTTGTGTCTCATCGTTATTGAGCAATTTAAACTCAATTTCAATACCTTCACTGAGTTCACTAATTTTAGATACATCCCATGTACTTGTTCTAGCAAATCCATGAGAGGGTAAATTTTCGCCTAGTGAGGGATCCGCAGCACCAAACCAAGGCCAGCACACAGGAACACCACCGCGGATTGCTTTCTCAGAATTATAAATGGCTGATTTACTTAACCAAATAAGAGGCTCTTGCTGCTTAACTTGGAAGTGAATCAGGTGTGCACCATGTAAAGTAAAAGCGGCATCAAATAATTCATGCTTAATAATAATAAATTCGTAACCTGTGTTATCGCGCTTCAGAATAACTGATGGTGATAAACTGTTTACAGTCTTTAAGTCGAGAAGTTCAATCATAAATTAAGTCCCTATGTAATAAATTGTAACAATGTGCTGGATCGCACTGTATTAATTTTGTTTTTCTAGCGATGTATATAAAAGAATTATTGCGTAGTAAACTCAAATCATCTGTGTTTCAAATATCTCCTTTATTAGTAAGTGCGGAAATTTATTAAATTTAAAAACTCTACGTACTGCATTGATCCTAATCAGGTTTAACTTTAATAAAGGATTAACAACGAATAAATATACGGTAATAAAATTTTTTCTACCTTATAATTTTATAATCTAATTCATTTCATTCATACAGTTTTTTTAGAAACTGTTTATATAAATATAATAGGCATTATATGACCAACTCAACTTTAGACATGTTTATGGGATTGAAGAGTATCGATCCAAACTTTATTGATGCTTGGGGACAGCCTGCAAAAGTTTCCGATGAAAATGTCAGGAATATCATTAATAAAATGGGTTATGACGCAACAAACGATGCGTTGTTAAATGAGCACTATACTGAGGAAGAAAATCAGCACTGGTTATCACTACTACCTCCAGTATCTATTTTCAAACAAAATGATACATATCAATTAGATGTGTGTTTACCAATTGATTTTGCTTCAGATAAACTGATTTATAAAATTACTACAGAAGATAATAAAGAAATTTCTCAGCATGTTTGTGCGCTTGATTTCCCTCTCGCTGCAGTTAAAGAAATTTCAGATGTAGAGTTTCATTGTTACCAAATATCTTTAAGTGTTGATCTTCCTATTGGTTATCACACCTTAGCGCTTCTTGAAGAAGGTAATGAAGAAGCACTAGCGACAATGTCATTGATTATTGCACCGCAAGCTTGTTACTCACCTAAAGCCATTGTCGATGGGAAAAAACTTTGGGGTACTAGTGTTCAACTTTATTGCATCCGAAGTGAAAATAACTGGGGAATTGGTGATTTTTCAGACTTAAAAGTACTGTTAACTAAGACTGCTGAAAATGGTGGTGATTTTATTGGGCTTAACCCAATACATGCGTTAAACCCTTCGCAGCCAGGTAATGCCAGCCCTTACAGTCCATCTTCTCGTAAATGGTTAAATATCTTATATACAGACATTAATGCTGTTGATGAGTTATCTCGAAACCAAGCTTTACAAGCACAATTATCAAGTGCTGAATTCCAACAAAAACTATCATCATTACGTGAACCTGAATGGGTTGATTACGAAGGGGTGACAAGCTTAAAACTAGACGCACTTAGATCTTTATTCAGCACTTTAACTGACGGCAGTGCAGCAAGTAATAGCCGTTTAGAGACTTTGAACCAGTATGTTGATGTCAAAGGTGAATCGTTACTACAGCAAGCAGCTTATGACGCTTTACAATTTAAATTCTTAGCTGAGAATGAACATTCATGGGGATGGCCAGTATGGCCGGAAGAGTTTCAGTCTTTCCAAGCTGAAGCATCACAAAAATGGATTGCTGAGAATAATGATGAAATTCTATTTTGGTGTTATTGCCAATGGATCGCTGAACTGCAGTTAGAAGAAGCAGATCAATTAGCGAAATCTCATGGTATGACGTTAGGGCTTTACCGAGATCTTGCTGTTGGTGTTGGTAAAAGTAGCTCTGAAATATGGGCAAATCATTCTCTTTACTGTGAAAATATCAGTGTTGGCGCGCCACCAGATGTTTTAGGCCCTCTTGGCCAAAGTTGGGGACTACCACCGATTTCACCTGACCAAATGGTTAAAGCGGCTTATCAACCAATTATTGAACTATTTCAAGCGAATATGAGCCATTGTGGCGCATTACGAATAGACCATGTTATGGGTTTATTGCGTCTTTGGTGGGTACCAGAAGGCGATTCTGCAGAGAAGGGCGCATACATATATTACAGCATCGAAGATATGCTTAATTTATTAGCACTAGAAAGTGTACGTAATGAATGTTTAGTGATCGGTGAAGATTTAGGTACTGTGCCAGATGGTATGGATGTATTACTTAAAGATGCTGGCGTATATTCATATAAAGTATTCTTTTTCGAAGTTGCGGAAGATGGTGGTTATTTTTCTCCTTCTCATTATGAACCTCAAGCGATGGCAACACTTTCAACACATGATATGCCAACTATCAAAGGTTTCTGGCATTG
>JBALXF010000300.1:0-4375 GCA_036961085.1 Psychromonas sp. | reverse complement strand
TGGTACGTCATATTCGCTCACAAGTGGGTATGGTGTTTCAGCACTTCAATCTTTTCCCGCACCTTTCAGTATTGGAAAATTTATTGATTGCGCCAACCTGGGTACATAACAAACCGCGTGCAGAAGCAATCAAAACCGCTATGTATTATTTAGAGCGCGTTAAAATTGCCGATCAAGCCCATAAATACCCGAACCAACTTTCAGGTGGTCAACAGCAGCGTGTAGCGATCGCACGTTGTTTATGTATCAACCCTGAAATCATGTTATTTGACGAACCCACATCAGCGCTTGATCCTGAAATGGTATCGGAAGTATTAGATGTTATGGTCGAACTTGCCGATGAGGGGATCACTATGATTTGTGTAACTCATGAAATGGGCTTTGCTAAGAAAGTCGCGGACCGGGTTGTGTTCATGGACGCGGGGCAAATTATTGAAGAGAATGAACCGCATGAGTTCTTTGACAATCCACAATCGGACAGATTAAAACTGTTCTTAGAACAAATTTTATCGCACTAAAACAACGACTAATAAATACAAAAGTATGTTTATAACATGCTTTTTTTTTGCCTGTTTTTATTCTGTTTTACAAATCGCATATCAAATAAATAAAAATGGCGGTACTACCTATCAGTAGTGCCGCCACTTCAATAACTCAATTTAGATTACTGTTTTAAATCTTAGTATCGACATTGTCTGCTTTAATATTAGGCTGAGTCGTCTGTTTAACATCAGTAGTTGCAGCTTCAGCAACTTGCTTGTTATAACGTTCCTCCCAATAATCAGCTCCTTTAATACCCAAAGCAATAGGATTAAAAGTATACTCTTTAGTTCCATTTTTCATCTGCTGTTCATAATCTCTTAACGCTTTTATGGCTGGTTTTGCCATAAAGAAGATGATCACGATACCGACAATATTTAGCCATGCCATAACACCAACACCGACATCCCCCATAGCCCAAGCTAGATTCGCAGCTCTGACCGTTCCGTAAAATACCGAAGACATTATCACTAGTTTTAATATGAAACTCATGCCTGGTATTCTGATAGTTCTATGGATATACGCAATGTTGGTTTCTGCGATGTAGTAGTAAGCCAAAATAGTAGTAAAAGCAAAGAAGAACAAAGCAAAAGCAATGAATATCTTGCCAACACCCGGGAATGTTTGCTCAATCGCAATTTGAGTAAACATAGGTCCATTTGCGCTCACAGATTCCGCTAAATTTTGCACAATAAATGCAGACTCGCCGCTACCATGGACATTGTATGCACCCGTAAGCAGGATCATAAAGGCAGTAGCTGAACAAACTAGTAATGTATCAATATAGATAGAAAAAGATTGTACTAGTCCTTGCTGAGCTGGATGTTCAACATTTGCAGCTGCTGCTGCGTGAGGTCCAGTACCTTGCCCTGCTTCATTAGAATAAATACCACGTTTAACACCCCAACCAATAGCAGCACCAAAACCTGCCATTGGTGTGAACGCATCACCGATAATTAAAGCAAATATGCGTGGAACTTCTGAAATGTTCAGCATTATAATAATAAAAGCCACGACGATATAAGCGAATGCCATGAAAGGCACTACGATTTGTGTGAAGTGAGCAATACGCTTAACACCACCAAAGATAATAAAGCCTAAAATAAGCGCAACACCCGCACCGGTTAATATTTTAGCGGAGCTAAACACACCAATCCCAGTTTCAATCATAGGGCCAGAACCAAAAGCGACCTCAACGGCATTACCGATACTATTTGATTGCACACCCGGCAGTAACACGCCACAGGCAATAATTGTCGCAATGGCAAATATCCATGCATACCATTTTTGTCCCATCGCTTTTTCAATGTAATACGCAGGACCGCCACGGAACTGCCCTTCATCTTCTTCTTTATAAATTTGTGCAAGTGTTGATTCTGCATAAGCTGTCGCAGCCCCTAAAAAGGCAACCATCCACATCCAAAATACTGCACCAGGTCCACCGAAACCAATTGCTGCAGCAACACCCGCAATATTACCGGTTCCCACTCGTCCCGATAATGAAACGGCTAATGCTTGGAATGAACTAATACCTGTATCAGAGCTTTTACCCGACGCCAGCAAACGTAGCATTTCTTTAAATAGTCTAATTTGTACAAATTTAGTTAAAATTGAATAAAATAATCCAGCTGCTAAACAAAGGTATATGAGTACTGGACTCCAAATAATACCATTGATTAAATTAATAAAGTCTTCCATATAAATCCTTATATACCTACCGAAAAGCTAAGCTTAACAACGTAGTCCTTGAATAAAAAAATGAAGTCAGTAAAGCTAATTATTTGAAAAACCTTATTTTTTCAAATAATTAAAATGATTTACCCCCAAATTCAAGATACCACTGAAGCAGGGCTATTTCTATGCTTGATTTATTTCCAACAAGTTTAAAAAAATGATTTAAATCATCAAATTAAAGTGTTTATTTACAGATATCATTGCATTGAATCCCCCAGTTTACATTGCTTTAATGTTGACAATAGCCCCCACCAAATCATCACTAATTCAGTACAAAAAAAGTATATTTCCCCTTTATAAATCACAACAATTTCAGAAAAAGATCATCTGTTATTTAGCTGAGAATTTGGTTGTATTTTATTAGTTCATTTACACTCAATTTCTGTTAAAATCCCGCACCAAATTAGTAGGAGATTTATTTATGACAGACAATAGCCAAATAAAAGTAATCGTCGGTATGTCCGGTGGTGTCGATTCATCTGTATCCGCGTATTTATTACAGCAACAGGGATACCAGGTTGAAGGGCTATTTATGAAAAACTGGGAAGAGGACGATACCGATGAGTATTGTGCTGCAGCCCAGGACCTTAAAGATGCTCAAGCTGTCTGTGATAAGTTAGGTATTGAACTACATACGATCAATTTTGCAGCTGAATACTGGGATAATGTGTTCGAACATTTTCTTGCTGAATATAAAGCAGGACGTACACCTAATCCAGATATCATGTGCAATAAAGAGATTAAATTTAAAGCCTTTTTAGAGTTTGCAGCAGAAGATCTTGGTGCCGACTATATCGCAACAGGTCATTATGTACGTCGTCGTGAAGTCGATGGTCATGTACAGTTATTACGTGGTTTAGATAACAATAAAGACCAAAGTTACTTCTTATATGCCATTGGTGAAAAGCAGGTTGCAAAAACCTTATTCCCAGTTGGTGAATTAGAAAAACCTGAAGTACGAAGAATTGCCGAAGAACAAGATCTAATTACCCACAATAAAAAAGATAGCACAGGCATCTGTTTTATTGGCGAGCGTAAATTTACTGACTTTTTACAAGAGTACTTACCTGCTCAGCCAGGTGATATAGTAACGCCTACCGGTGAAGTGATTGGTCAACATCAAGGTTTGATGTACCACACACTTGGTCAACGTAAAGGCTTAGGTATAGGTGGCTTACAAAATTCCAATGAAAACCCATGGTATGTAGTGGGTAAAGATATGGAAAATAACCGTTTATTAGTTGCTCAAGGTGCAGATCACCCGGCACTATTCTCATATGGTTTATTAGCTAAACAATGTGATTGGGTCGACCGTACAGCCAAAGATAAAGCATTTAGATGTACAGTAAAAACGCGCTACCGCCAGACTGATATTCCATGTTTAGTGACTCCTATTGGTGACGACACATTGGAAGTTATTTTTGATGACCCACAAGCAGCCGTAACACCAGGACAATCTGCAGTGTTTTATCAAGGTGATGTTTGTTTAGGTGGTGCAATTATTGAGCAACACTTACAAAAATAGTAGGATTGCTAAGAGTATAGTTACGAAGAGCCGTTACAAAGTAAAATGATGACTGTTCTATAGTCACAATAAATATTTGAGAAACTTTTATGCCATTTAATAATATACAGTCTCGTAGTGTCGCTTTTGCAGCTATCTGCCAAGCGGCCTACCTAGTTGATAAAATTGCAACAAAAGGCATTTGCCCTGATGCAGTTGCTTTTAATGCTTCGCTAAAATCTATATTGCGTGTTGACAGTGCTGCACCCTTAGAAATTTTCGGTGGTTATGAATCACTAGAAGTTGGCTTTAAAAGCATGATCGAGCAGCTTGATAATGCGAGTAATAGCCGCAATATGCAGGTGACAAAGTATATTATTGGCATGATTACCTTAGAAAAGAAACTAAGCAATGATAGCGGTAGTTTAAACCTCCTTGGTGAGCGTATTAATCAAGTCCAGCGACAACTTGCACACTTTGAAATAGATGACAGCAGCGTATTAGCAAATCTAGACTCTATCTATAAAGACCTGATCAGTACATTAGGGCCAAAAATTCAAATAAATGGTAACCCTTCTTGCTTGCAACAGGAACAAA
>JBALXF010000002.1:25593-26169 GCA_036961085.1 Psychromonas sp. | reverse complement strand
ATCTATTCAACACAAAATCAGCAAAACAGCCTTTATCTTAAACAAAAGCTTATAGTCATATGAATATAAAGAATCACAATTTATATGAAAAATAAGTCTAATAATGAGGTTGCGGAAGAACCTAACTTAGGTTTAATATTGACCGCGTAAAAAGGTGATGGGGTGCCACCTACTTAACCGCCACTAATGGCTGATGACTCCTACAGAATAGAGAACAGGTGTATCTGTTTGTTGATCAATCTTTAGTGATTGCTCTAGATCTGTAGGTTAATGACCAATGACCCTATACTACACCTGTTTTCCTAATCACTAGGAAAACACTATGCAGTACACATCAGAAATTCAATCCATGTGCCCTATTCAAAAAGGCCAACTACACCCATCTGCTCCTATCCCTGTTGAAGGACGAATGATTAGTCCCAAAGAAGTCATTGCGATTTCAGGATTAAGCCACGGCGTTGGAACATGCGCACCACAACAAGGCGCAGCTAAACTTACCCTCAATGTAAAAAATGGCATCATCGAAGAAGCATTGATCGAAACTATCGGTTGCTCGGGCATGACACAATCAGCCGC
>JBALXF010000002.1:0-25583 GCA_036961085.1 Psychromonas sp. | reverse complement strand
GTGCGATGCAATTAATGTTGCAATGCGTGAGATTTTTCTTCAATTCGCTTATGGACGTACCCAATCCGCATTTTCTGAAGGCGGCTTAGAAATAGGCTCTGCTTTAGAAGATTTAGGAAAAAACAAACGCAGCCAAGTGGGAACTAGTTACTCCACCAGCGCAAAAGGCGTTCGTTATATGGAAATTGCCGAAGGTTATGTGACCCATTTAGGGTTAGACGAAAATAATGAAGTTATTGGATATGAGTATTTAAATCTTGGAAAAATGATGATTGATATTGGCAAGGGAGTACCTGCAGAACAGGCTATAAAATCTGCATCAGGTACTTATGGACGCTTTTCAGAAGCAGTTACAACCATCGACCCACGTCAACAATAATAGAGGCAATCATTATGAATACTAATATCCAAACCTTACTAAAAGAAATGAACTTATCTAGCATTGAACAAGCATATGACTATTGCATTGAGATGGGCATTGATCCTAAAAAACTGGTTATTGAAACCCAACCGATTGCTTTCGACAATGCTTGTGATGCTTATACCCTTGGCTCTGCTTTAGCTTTATACCGTAAAGCAGAAACAGCTAGCTCAGCAGCTAATATAATTGGTGAAGGTCTGCAAGCATTTTGTAAAAAAGGCAGTGTAGCAGCACAACGTCAAGTTGGTATTGGTCATGGCGCTCTCGCTGCTCGTTTATTATCTGACGAAACACAATGTTTTGCTTTTTTAGCCGGACATGAATCATTTGCAGCCGCAGAAGGCGCAATTAAAATTGCATTAAATGCTAATAAATCACGTAATACACCATTAACGGTGATCCTTAATGGTTTAGGTAAAGATGCCGCTTACCTTATTTCACGAATCAATGGTTTTACTTATGTAAAAACACAGTTCAATTACCAAACTGACGAATTAGTAGAAGTAGAGAGAAGACGTTTTTCTAAAACACAGCGTGGTGAAATTCTTTGTTATGGCGCAGATGATGTACGAGAAGGCACTGCCATTATGCATGCAGCTAATGTTGATGTCAGTATTACAGGTAACTCAACCAACCCAACCCGATTCCAACATCCTGTTGCCGGCATTTATAAACAACAACGTTTAGCACAAGGAAAACCTTATTTTTCAGTAGCATCTGGTGGTGGTACAGGTCGTACATTACACCCTGATAATGTCGCAGCAGGTCCAGCTTCTTATGGCATGACTGATACCATGGGCAGAATGCACGCAGATGCACAATTTGCTGGTAGTTCATCTGTTCCAGCACATGTTGCAATGATGGGCTTTATCGGAATGGGTAATAACCCTATGGTGGGTGCGTCGGTTGCACTGGCCGTTGAAGTAGACCAACATTTAAATAGATAACTGAGAAGTTTTAATAATCACATAGCCAATTTGTTCCCCTGCAAGTTTGTAGGGGCTAAGTTATTATTTAA
The DNA here is from genome assembly GCA_036961085.1 of Psychromonas sp. Taxonomy (GTDB): domain Bacteria; phylum Pseudomonadota; class Gammaproteobacteria; order Enterobacterales; family Psychromonadaceae; genus Psychromonas. The sequence goes on along the minus strand of JBALXF010000002.1, from coordinate 24,144 downwards.
GCAATAACAGATATTTTAGTGGCATTATATATTGAAATAAATGACTGTTCGCTTTTCAAACAGCGCTTGACATTTATTTAGGAATCTATAAAATATGCCACCAGCAAGAAAGAAAGCCTTTTGTTTACATTCTCCATTTCGTTGGTTTATTCATATTACCTCGCTCTGTAGTTTTTAAGTTCCAGTCTGTTTTTACGCTATTCATGTCTATTAAGACAAACTAACATTAAAATTACAGGATATTATTATGTCTAAAGTTCAAGGTACAGTTAAGTGGTTCAACGAATCTAAAGGTTTTGGTTTCATCGAGCAAGAATCAGGTCCAGACGTTTTCGCACATTTCAGCGCTATCACAGGTGACGGATTCAAAACTCTTGCTGAAGGCCAAAAAGTAGAATTCACAGTAAGCCAAGGTCAAAAAGGACCTAACGCTGAAAATATCGTAGCACTTTAAGTCGCTATGAATTTTAGCTCCTTATAGAGCTAAATTAATATTTAAGAAAATGGTAAATCTTTGCGGATTTGCCATTTTTTTTGCCTATAAATTTTGCCTATAAAAAAAGTACTTCAAATATAGCTTCGACTATAAATATCGAATAAACACCCACCTCTGTTATACGACTACTATGCGCATATCCTCAGACTACAAATTCGGCAGGTAGTTTTTAAAATTTTTGACCGTAAACTCAATGATTTTCTTTAATCTAGCGGGCTGATATTTATCTTTGTGGTACAACAAGTAAAACGGTGTATCAGGGATCCGCCAATCATTAAACACATTCACCAATTGAGCTGAGTTGATTTCCTCATGACAATATAAGTAAGGTAATCTAACAATACCATTTGCAGCTAATGCACTGGTTTTCATTGCTCGCCCATTCTTACATCTAAAACCACCTTTAATCGCTATCTCTACACTTTCATTATCGCTATCTTGATGCTCAAATCGCCAGTGACTGATAGAGCCAGTAATACAGGAATGTTTATTCAATTCATTTGGTGTTAAGGGTTGCCCATGTTTTTTAAAGTAAGCAGGAGATGCCAATGTACAGTTTTCTATGTCCATTAATTTTCTAGCGACAAGACCCGAGTCGGCAAGCTCTCCCATCCTAAACACCACATCAAAGTGCCCTTCAATCAAATCTACTCGTTGACTGCTAAAATCGAGGTCAATAGTGATATCTGGATATTGTTGAATAAAATCATTGAGTAATTGCACTACTATATCTTCCCCAATCACCCCGCCAACACAATTTATATGGATATTACCTTGCAGCCTTTCATTACTATCAAGCGTCATTGCAACGGCTTGATCAATTTGATTAAGTGCCTGTTGGCATTGTGCTAAAAACAGTTCTCCTTGTTCAGAAAGTCGCTGCGTTCTAGTTGTACGGATAATTAAACTCACTCCGAGAAACTTTTCAAGATTTAATAATTGTTTAGATAAATGGGAACGAGAGCAGCCTAAAACCTGCGCGGCTTGGGTAAAGTTTCCTTGCTCAGAAATAATCACAAAGGCACGTATATCAACTAAATTAATGTCTAGGTTCATGATTAGATTTCCATTTTTATCGATAAGCAATACTGATTAGGAGTTATATGTAAACAATGATGTTCTTTGTGGATTATATATAAACAATTATCAAGATACTATAATCCTTGCAACTTAATCAGAGAGGTCATTAACATGAAACAACTTATCGTAATTACAGGCGCATCTTCAGGTATTGGCGCAGCTATGGCTAAAGCATTCAATTCAAAAGGTCATCCATTACTTTTATTGGCTCGTCGTTTAGCGCCAATGCAAGATCTAAAATTAGAAAACACCCTAACTGTAAGTGTTGATGTTACTGACGCTCAAGCAATCAAAGATGCGATTGCTATTGCTGAAGAAAAATTTGGTCCTGTCGGCTGCCTGATTAACAATGCTGGTGTTATGTTACTGGGCCAGGCTGACCAGCAAGATCCGACTGAATGGAGCAATATGCTTAATATTAATGTGATGGGCGTATTAAATGGCATACATGCTGTATTAGCTGATATGAAAGCGCGTAAAACAGGCACCATCATTAATATTAGTTCAGTGGCGGGTCGTAAAACATTCCCGAATCATGCAGCCTACTGTGCAACTAAATTCGCGGTTCACGCATTAACAGAGAATATCCGTGAAGAAGTCGCTATGGATGATGTTCGTTTGGTAACAATTGCACCTGGTGCTGTAGAAACAGATCTACTAAGCCATACAACTAGCCAAGAAATTAAAGATGGCTATGCAGATTGGAAAGATGACATGGGTGGTGTTGTTGCACCTGAGCAGATTGCTGAAGCAGCATTATTCGCTTATGAAATGCCACAAAGTGTATGTGTGCGTGAGATTGTTATTGCAGCAACTCGCCAACAACCATAAAAAATAACTTAACGCTATTGTATATAGTGGCTGCTATAAATAGTGGCTGTTATAAATAGTGACGTTATAAATAGCTACCGCTATAAAGCACTTTACAAACCACTTTTATAAGCCAATAAAAGTGGTTTTATTTTATCTAAAATAGGTTCATTTTTTTTCCACAGAAGAACTCGGGCTAATCAATGACTCTTCGCTATCTGCACACATATAGGCTCGACTAGAGCAAAATGGAGTCAATGGTAAAGAAGAACTAAGTTGCGGTTCACCATTGTCTAATACCTGATTTTGATCATCTTCACCTAAACGGCGTAAAATACGCTGCGCCCAAAACCAAGCAAGCAAACCAAATACAACAGAGCCTAAGGCTTGCCCTGCCACCACGCCCACTGCGCCGAACCACATACCGCCAAAATAAACTAATGGAATAGTACCAATAGTCGCTTTACCAATATTCATGACAGTAGAAGTAGTTGGATAACCTAAGTTATTAAATGCTGCATTAGCAATAAATAAAGTACCGTTAAACATAAAACTCACACATAGCCAAGTGCAATAAAAACGTATTAATTCAGCCGCATCACCTTGTGCACCAAACACAACAATCACTTGTTCCTGTAATAGATAAATCAATAGTGCGAGTAATGCCACATAACATGCAGTGAATTGCACCGCCCTTTTACTGCTTAATCGGACACGGTCATATAATTTAGCACCAAAGTTTTGCCCTATAATAGGGCCCACAGCACCAGACATGGCGAAAATCATCCCAAAAGCTACCGGTAACAATCGTCCAACAACCGCCCAACCTGCGACATAACTATCGCCAAATGAAGCGATCATCATAGTCACATAAGCATTACCAATCGGGGTTGCCACATTGGTTGCCATTGCAGGAATCGCAACATTAAAAATTTCTTTTTGATCCGAGAGCCACTCCTTAAAACTAAAGCTTCCCAGTAAATCATGTTTATGTATTACGCCATGCAGTGCTACCCATGCAACGGCAAAACGCGCCACCACTGAGGCAGCCGCTGCGCCATGCAGACCTAGACTAAAGGCAAAAATAAATAGTGGATCTAAAATTGCATTGACTCCGCCACCAGCCAAAGTAGATAACATAGCGCGTTTAGCATCCCCTACAGAACGTAAAGCGGCACCCGCCCCCATAGCAACACCCAAAATAGGTAACGAAGGCAGTAATATACGCAGGTAATTTACGGCGAGATCATGGGTTATACCCTTAGCACCAATCAAGCTAACGAGCTCAGGGGTGTAATACCAAGCCATAGCAGCCACTATCGAGCTAATAATCAGTCCTGTCACTAATACATTAATCACCAATCTACGTGCTTTTTCGCGATCTTTCTGACCAATAGCTTTAGATACTAACGCCGTCATTGCGATAGACAAACCAATCGAGATAGAAGTAGTAAAAAAGGCAATCGTACCGGCATAACCGACTGCAGCAGCCAGTTCGGCTTCACCTAATAAACTAATAAAAAATAAGTCTGCAAGATCAACGAGAAATAATGCGGTTAAACCAATCGCATTAGTTGATGACATCACCACAATATGACGAAAAATATTACCGCTAACAAACTTTCCTTCAGGCATATAAGACATCCATAATTTCTAAGGAGGATTTGAATGTAGCAGTGCGATCTCATTTAGTCATTAATCTACATAGTTAATGACTGAATAAAACAAAATAAGATGACTAACATGAAAGTATTTAGGCAAAGAGGAGAAAATAATACGAGCAGTAAAATAGTATTAAGCTTGTTATACAAACTGATCCTAAATCTGCCCTTATACGTATAAATTAATAACTACCCTTATTTTACGAAGTGATTTAAATTGAAGCATATCAACGTACACCAATTAAACCTCATGCAGGATAGATACCGAGCTCATTTAGTTAATAGCTTATCGGGTTTTAAAAGTGCCAACCTCATCTCAACTATCAATAATCAAGGACAAACTAATTTAGCCATGATTAGTTCTGTTATTCATCTCGGCGCATCACCTGCTTTAGTTGCATTTATTACTCGACCACATAGCGTATCTAGGCATACCTTAGAAAATATTAAGCAGACTAAGCAATATACTATTAATCAAGTCAGTGAAGATTTTTATATGGCAGCTCACCAAACCTCGGCGAAATATCTAAGAGATGAAAGTGAGTTTAAGGCAACAGGTTTAAGTGAATTTTATTTAGATGGTCACTTAGCGCCATTTGTTAAACAGAGCTCCCTTAAATACAGCTTAACACTACAAGAGATAGTGCCAATTGCCCTGAATGGTACCCAGATGGTAATTGGTGAAATAACCGACATAATTTGTGATAAAGATGCAATAAAAAGTGATGGTTATATTGATATTGAATCTTTAAATACAGTTGCTATTTCTGGCTTAGATAATTATCACACTAGTACTCGTTTATCGCGTTTAACTTATGCAAAAACAGACCATTCGCCACAACATATGGATATCAATGGAAAAGCAATCAGTTCATTAAGTTAATACTTATTTGAGGTTAACCATGAAAATAACAAAACAACTTGGGTTTATGGGACTCATTCCATTTATAGGCAGCTTAGTTCTAAGCCTTCAAAACATAAGTGTTGATAATATAAACCTTCCGAATATGGCTTGGCAGGTCGATGGTCAGTTCCTTTTTATTGCTTACAGTGCAGTTATTCTAAGTTTTATGGCGGGTACACTTTGGCAAGCCAATCAGTCAGAAAAAAAAGTAAAACAGAATATTATCAGTAATGTATTTAGCCTATTTGCATTCTTTGCCTTGCTTACCCCAACCCTGATTGCTGTCGTTATCTTAGCGTTCAATTACCTAGTCCTATTTTTGTACGAATCCAGATATGTTGATAAACAAGACAATATAAGTGCACCCTATATGAAAATGCGTTTACAGCTAACCTTAGTGGTTGTTTCATTACATATTGCAGCCTTTATTTTTTGGTTAAGCTAATGAAAAAACATCTACATAGTTCACTACAAGAGAGAAAACATATGTTAACTATTTTTTATGATGGGCAATGCCCAATGTGTTCACAAGAAATGAAGCATCTAAAAAAGCATGATAAAAATGATGCGATCAGCTTAGTTGATATTCACCAAGTTGATTTAGAGTTGTTATATCCAGATATCAGCTTTGGTAAAGCAATGAAAATTTTGCATGGTAACTATCAAGGCCAACTATTACTGGGGTTAGAAGTAACACACAGAGCTTGGACTTTAGTAGGTAAAGGGTTTTGGGTTGCGCCTCTTAATTGGCCTATTTTTAAAACAGTAAGCCACTGGATCTATTTAGGTGTCGCCAAATATAGACATCAAGTGTCCGCTTTTCTGGCTAAACGCTTTGGTTTAAAAGTCGATAAATGCAGCTCAGGAACTTGTTATGATAAATAAACACACCTTAATCAAGCACCCTAACAGTAATAATGTGAAAGCCTTTGCAAAACATGCACAGGATATTCCTAATATTAATTTGCTTCTGGTGAGCAGGGATATTAATCAAAATTCACAAATAGATAAACAAATATCGAGGGAGGTAAAAAAGCTTACTAGACAAGTAATTAACAAATCTAATAAGGAGTATAAAGAAAAAGAATTTCAAGAAAACAGCATAGGCAAAATGTATTGCAAACTACGTGATGCCATTTTAAAGCGTCATTCGACTCTGTAACTATTCACCGCCTAGAATCGATAATATTATTTTCAAAGCCAATAAGATAACTGAGTTTATCTAACCATATTATTGGGTTAACAATGATGATTAAAATATTAGTTACAAATACTATCAGCTCAATAAACAAAAGATAAAATGGCAGCAGTTAACTGAAATTATGATTGCTAAGGTTATTTCCAACCCATTCTCCATCTATCACTCAATTTTAAATCACGCCAATCAATTGAGTATTCGTTTTTACTGATAACAGCTTCTATCACACATTCAATCACATTCTGCTGTTCATCGAATTTCACTAATGTGACCACAAAATGTTTCTCTTTATTATCCACTTCCATGCAAGTCCATTTACTATTTAAAATCGCTTTAGGGCTAATTTTATTCATATTGGGTTCTCTGTTTTTTAATAATGAGCTTTAAGCTTTATGATTACCTTTATCAGCTATCATTTATCTTTATCAGCTAACATGGTCGATATTTTATTAAAAAATACCTTTAAGGTATCTTCATCTTTATAATCAAAATGGTATTTACCATGAAATAACAAAGACACTGTTAAGTCTTTGTAGGCTAGCCAACAAGTATACCCATCAAAATCATGTGATGCGCGGATGCCCACCAGCTCATAAACACCATTCACTTTTGTGCCTTTACTGGTAATTAATTCAAATACCTGTAACAAGTTTCGTTTTTTATCTTTATTGATATCCATGACTTATTCCATTAATTGATTTATTTAAACTATAGGTAGTTGGATGGGATATATGTGCAGTGCTTGATTAACGACTAATCCAATTTCAACACTTATGCCACTTCAGATATGGGTTAACATTTTTTTATTTTTTTCCTATAACTTAATACGTAGCAAGCAGATCATAGGATCATCTATAACAATCAAAAATTATGAGTTAATAGAGCTAAAATAGATTCTTATCATAATTAAACAGCGAGCAGTGTATTGCTGCAGTTAATAGGTAGCCTGGCTAACACTAGTTTATCCCCCTGAGTTCCCTGCTAAAAAATATCAACATAGATTAGTTGTTATAACTGTAACAATCATTAATGCAACTAGCATTCACCTTAAAACTCATAAATGAATAGATTATTACCCTTAAGGGAGATTATTTTCTCTTAAAATAATCAAATATCACAAATCTACCAGTTAAATTATCAGGTTTATTACTTTGTTGTATAAAGAACATACAATCATTAATATGTTATCTAAGTGACGGTTTTTATTGCTATTAACCAAAATAGATGAAGTTTTAGATTATCTAAAAACACAACTATCATTAGCTAAGATTTTCTATGAATATAAAAGGAATTATATTTAGTATGCTAGATTTACTTATTAATAATAAACAGTTCGTCAAACATAAGACCGCTGTTGATAAGGCCAGAGCCATATGTATATTATTCTGCTTACTCTGCGTAAATAACCTTAATGCACAAACGCAAAAAGCTTCAATTGTTTTTACTGCAAAACTCAATGAAATAACCACAAAAAGCACAGGTGGTTATGCTGAATTGGCCTCATTGTTGGCACAAGAAAGAAAAAAAAACATACCCACATTTTTTATCTTTGGTGGTGCGAGCCTGTTCCCCAGTATCTTATCTTCTTTTGATAATGGCTCCCATATCATAGACCTATTAAATAGCTTAGAGCCTGATGTGATGTCAGCGAGCAATGGTGATTTTAGTTTTTCTGAGGACGAATTATCACTACGCTCCTATGAAGCAGCATTTCCCATTGTAATAAGTAATATTGAAGACATCTCTACAAAACAAAATTTAGATGGCTTATTAAATTCGGTGCTTATCCAACAAGGCTCCTATAAGTTTGGTTTTATATCCTTAATAGATGAAATTGTTATTGAAAAGTTTAATTTAACACGCATCAAAATAAAGAATCAGAATCAAGCCATTGCAACTGAGGTAAAAAAATTACGTGAACAGGGAGCTGAACTGATCATTATGAATTACCGAGGAAGTACACTTAATGTTATTAAGCACTTACAGAGTGGTTCGGTTGATTTGGTATTACGTAAGAATACGCATATCAACCTGTCTACTGACACTAATTTTCAGAAGCACCCACGACAAATAATGTTAACGGAAGCAGATCAGGCTGCCGTTATTGAATTGAACTGGCAACAAAACAAACCTAAGAGCTTAACTGTAGAATTGCAAAAACATTCACTTTCTACTTTTCCTGCACATCCTATTATGCACAAACAAATGGATATCTACAGAAATAAAATAGCTTCATTACTCAATGAAAAAATTGGTATCACAACTACCGATATTGATACTTCTCGTATTAGCCTACGTACTAAAGAGAATGCCTTCGCTAATTTAATTGCAGATTTAATTAAAGAGCACAGTAATGCTGATATAGCATTGATTAATGGAGGTATGATTCGTGGAGAATCTTTTCATTACAAAAATAATAAACTTAGTCGAGGGGACATAATAAAAACATTACCCTACAGAGAATCAGTGTCCTTGTTAGAGGTAAGCGGGTCAGATTTGTTAAGCGCCTTAGAAAATGGATTTTCACAGATTGATAGCATGGCGGGTCGTTTCCCTCAGGTATCTGGTATGAAAATCGTTTATGACTCCAAAGCTAAAATTGGACAACGCATTATTTCTGTCGCGATTAATAATAAGCCACTAGAGGTGTTAAAACACTATAAATTAGCAACCCCAAGTTTCATTGCCAATGGAGGTGATGGTTATACGGTATTTAAAGACAACAATCACCTCGTTTATAATCAGCAAATGTCCAAATTAATTTCAGACATTTTGATTAGCGAACTGCGATTAAGCAATGTCATATCACCAGTAATAGAAGATAGAGTCATCGATGTTAACAAAACGAGCAAGGAACTTTGATGAAGCTAGCTAAATATAGTTCGGTTACAAGCGGCCAGAAAAACTCAAGAAAATCAGAATGTTATATCGGCCGACGTCACTCACTCGCGACAATCATTAGTACTGCTTTTATTGGCATTGTAATATTATTTATGGCAGTGATGAGCTTATCTTATTACCGTCTTATCAATCTTCAATCTGTTATGACTGATATTACTGAAGGCTCTTTTCCTGAAATAACACATTCAATAAATCTTCATGATCAAGCTAATCAATTGTTGTATTTAAGTGATCGACTTACAGGGGCAAATAATCAGGCAATGTTACGTACTGCGAATAAAGATATTGAGACTAAAGTTCAGCAGATTAGAAAACAAAACATGAGGCAGCAAAGCCATTCTTATTTAGCCTCTCAACTTGATGTTATTGATGATGAATTATCCAATTTATCAGATTTAGTTGAGCAAAAAATAGATATTCAAGCACAACTTATCGATGGTCAAAATCACATGCTTACCCTTCATGAAAAAATGTTTAAGTTATTTCAAATAAGCAGCATGGAAGAAAATACTATTTCAGCAAGTATCACTTGGTCATTAGCCTATTCTGAAGTAATAACTCTTACTAACCAAGCATTTATAAAGCCCAAGCTGCAAGAAGTTAGATTGAGCCTCGAAAATGTTTCTACAAAAATCAATTCATTGCATCACATGTTAGCCACACTACCTAAATCGCAGCAAAACAAGTCTAAAGAGATAACATTTGAATTATGGCAATTATTATTAGGAGGTGATGGGCTGCTGTTAATGAAATTAGAGCAACTGCGCATTAACGGAAGGGTTATTGGGCGGTCAAATTTTGTTAAAAATTTAATCGATGATTTTTCTCGAGTCGTTGAATTTAAATCCTACCAAACCATTGAATCAGTGCTATTAGAAACAACTGCACTCGAGGAGCGTGCCATAACCGAAACAAAACTGATAGGGTTCGCGACATTAATGGTATTGCTTGGGCTTTTTTCTGTTATTTATTTTATCAAGAAGCGTTTTGTCGAACGTGTGGTTAACCTTAATGCTAATATTATGATGCGCCTTAAGGGCGATAATATTAAATTAGATGTGACTGGTAACGATGAAATTTCTGATATTGCTGATGCATTTAATATTTTTGCAGATAAAATCGAACAACAAAATAAAGTCTTACATGAACTTTCCTTTACTGATGGCTTGACTGGTTTAGCTAATCGCCGCGCTTTAGATCAGAGACTTAATAATGAACTATTAACAGCTAAACGAAATCAAAGTGTGCTAATAGTAATGATAATGGATATCGATTTTTTCAAGCAATATAATGATTTTTATGGACATTTAGCTGGAGATGACAACCTAAAAATAGTCAGCACCATGCTTTCACGTTGTAATAAACGTTCCACTGATTTTGTCGCCCGTTACGGTGGGGATGAATTTGTGTTTATTTTACCAGATACGGATTTTTATGGCGCACAAAAGCTTGCAGATGACATTATTGCCGAGATGAAAATCTTGAATATATTGCACCAAGCAAGCAAAGTTGCATCTCACGTCACCTTAAGTATTGGTATTGCCAGCTCCGAAAATAAGCCGGAGCTAGATCCACTAGAATTAATCGCTAAAGCAGATATAGCCTTATATTAAGCGAAACTCAGTGGTAGAAATTGCTATTACCCAAAACGTAAAGAAGGTTTACAAATAACCAGATCTACTAAATAAATTAAAACACTGAGGCTACATAAGCATAGATGAACTTGCATTTAGAAATATATAATTTAGCGCCCAGAGTTCCCAGCTAAAAAAATATCGACACAGTTGTTCAAATAAGAGCGACGTTGTGGTTCGCTTTGATCGTTTTTTTCACCTAAATATGCAAAATACACAGGCTTACCGTGAAACATTAACAGTAATTGCATTGCCGCTTCTGTTGCCGAAATAGTAAGTTTTAAAGTGCCTTTATCAACATTCATCTGTAAATAATCCGCTAAAATTTGCACCGAGTATTTGGGACCTGCTTGTAGGTAAGCTTTTGATAATTCAGGATGACTGTTACGTTGACTGATCGCTATTTTCAACGTTTCTTGAGCCATCTCATCCATTAACATAGTTTGAAAATTAAAAGCAAAATCGCTTAACACGTCACGTATCGGGCGCAGATCATTGCATAAGTCACTTTCCAATTTATTCGCCACACACTTTTCTTTAATGCACCTTTCAAATAACTCATCTTTGGTTTTGAAATGTGAATAGACAGTTTGTTTTGATACATCGGCTTGCTTAGCAATGGTGCTCATACTTACTGCATAACCAAGCTGATTAAATAATGCCCCCGCAGCTTCTAGTATTTGTTGGCGTTTTTGTTCACTTCTAGGGTTTAAACTTTTTTCTGTCATTAGCCATTTACCATTTTTAATGTTCAATTATTTACAAAACAAACTGGACTACCGAGTCCAGTTGATGTATTTTTACACAACTGGACTAATGAGTCCAGTTTAGCACAAGTTATGAAGGAATATAGACCATGCCAGCAATAAACAAATACTACTCAATTCCACTTTTACTTTTAATAAGTTTGATTAGTGGCTGTAATAGTGACTCCACAGAGGTTGTGCTTGAACAGCAAAAAGCTATCGCAACGGTTAATGCACAAGCATTAGAACAAGTTGAACATTATTCAGAGCAACGAGAATATGTTGGTTTAGTACGTGCCGGACAACAATCTAACTTAGGTTTTGAGTTGAGTGGAAAAATTGATAACTTATTTGTTGATGTTGGTGATACCGTAAAAGAAGGAGATCCGTTAATAGCCCTAGATACACAATTGCTGGAAACTAGCGCACAACAACTTATTGCGCAACAAGCCGAAGTAGCGGCGCAATTATCTCTCGTCAATGCCAACTTAAAACGTCAGCAAGCACTTAAACAAAAGGGGTTCAGTGCTGATACGGAAATTGATAGCTTAAATAGTCAGCGCAATGTTTTACAGGCCAATGACAGTCAATTAAAAGCGGGACTCGATGAAAACCGTTTGAAGCAACAAAAATCAACTATCTATGCCCCCTATTCTGGCGTTATCAGTGAGCGCTTTATTTCTAAAGGTGACGTATTAAATGTTTCTACCCCTACCTTTACACTATTAGCTAATAATGGCCGCGAAGCCCATATAGGTATACCTGCAAAACAATTAAAGCGTATTAAAAAAATCGTTGCTGATCAGGAAGATAAACAACAATGGCAACTACGCATAGGTGAACAATTAGTCACAGCAAGCTTGCTAAATCCGGGTGCACAAGTGGATTTAAAATCTCGTACCGTCAAATTACGCTTTGCTTTACCCGATAACATGGATGTCATTAATGGTGAACTTGCTTACCTAAAAATAGAAGAAAAACATCATCAAAGTGGATATTGGGTGCCATTATCGGCAATGACTGATGGGCTTCGTGGTACATGGAACATCTATGTACTGAATACAGAGTCACCGAATCAAAATATTGTTGAACGCAGAACTGTACAAGTGTTATTTGCCAATGGTCAACAAGCCTATGTAACGGGTGCAATTACAAATGGAGAGCAATTGGTGAGTAATGGCTTACATCGGTTAGTGCCAGGACAACAAGTTGCAGTAGCGGGCAGTACTGAGTTAGATATTGTTAACACTGATATTGAGGCGCCATAATGAAAGCTATTCTTGGAAATACACGTCTACTTGCCTTAGCCGTCGCCTTATTAATCGTCAGTGGTTTTTCATCACTGAGTTCCTTACCTCGTGCTGAAGACCCTATTATCAAAAATAGAGTCGCCGTTATAGCGACCAATTTCCCTGGTGCAACGGCTGAGCGTGTCGAGGCTCTGGTAACAGAAAAAATTGAACGAAGCTTACGCCAACTCGATGAAATTAAAACCTTATCATCAGTCTCTCGCCCAGGTATTTCAGTGATCACACTGGAACTTAAAGACCAAGTAACAGACTCGGCCCCCGTTTGGTCACGGGCAAGAAATAAACTTGATGATGTGCAGCCCTTGTTGCCTGAAGGCGCCTCAACACCAGAACTAGATGAAGATCATGCCTATGCTTTTACCATTATCAGCGCGCTCACTTGGCAAGGTGATAGTGAGCCCGACCTATTAACATTACGCCGTTATGCTATCGAGCTTGGCGATCGTTTACGTATTATCAGCGGTACTGAATTTGTCGATGAATACGGTGTACCTGAAGAACAAATACTGGTCAGTATGGATCCGGCTACCACCAGTGCTTTGGGCAGTTCAGCAATCAGTGTTTCTAACGCAATTCGTGGCGCTGATGCCAAAAATTCAGCAGGCGTACTAGTCAATCAAAATAACCGTTTTGCACTGGAAATTGCGGGCTCACTTGATTCATTACAACGTGTCGGTCAAGTCCCAATAGCAATAGATGAAAACGGTTATTTAGTTCGCTTAAAAGATATTGCAGAAATAGAACGAAGCGCGGCTTCTCCTGCCGCTGAAATTGCGATTGTACAAGGTCAGCCTGCTGTTATTGTGGCAACCCGAATGCAGCCGGATTTACGGGTAGATTTATGGTCCAAACGAGTGACCAATTTTTTAGAAGAATTCCAGCAGGAATTACCTAATAATATTAAAGTGGATGTCCTGTTTGAACAGGAAAGCTACACACAAATACGTTTAGCTGAGCTAAGTAAAAACTTATTGGTTGGTTTTACGATTATCCTCATTGTTTTACTGCTTACCTTAGGTTTACGTTCAGCGATTATTGTCGCCTTATCATTGCCTCTAACCAGTTTATTAACGCTAGCTATGATGAAATTTAATGGCCTACCGATTAACCAAATGTCAGTCACAGGACTAATTGTTGCATTAGGTATTATGGTTGATAATGCGATCGTAATGGTTGATACAATCAATTTTTACCGTCAACAAGGACTCAAAAAACTGGAGGCTGCTAATAAAGCCATCAATCATTTATGGGTGCCTTTATTAGGCTCAACTGCCACCACGGTTTTAGCCTTTACTCCGATCATCTTAATGCCCGGCCCAGCTGGTGAATTCGTTGGCGCAATTGCGATCACAGTATCATTCTCATTGATCGGTTCCTATTTTATTTCACATACTATTATTGCCGGCTTTGCCGCGCGTTGGTTGCCAGATCCTGAACATAAAATGCCTTGGTACGAATCAGGTATTCGCTTACCTAAGCTCAGCAATAAGTTTCAAAATACCGTTCAACTTGCGATTAAGCGCCCTTTTATCACTATTAGCTTAGTGTGCATTTTACCCTTTGTCGGTTTCTGGAGCGCATCACAGTTAACTGAGCAGTTCTTTCCGCCTTCAGACAGAGACATGTTTGAAATTCAGTTATATATGCCACCGCAGACAAGCATTACTGGCACCCAAGAGATGTCTGCAAAAGTGGATAAGGTGATTGCTGAATATAAAGATATTGAGCAAATTAATTGGTTGATCGGCGCGAACTTCCCATCTTTTTATTACAATATGACAGGCGGTGAAAATGGCTCAGCTCACTTTGCCCAAGCAATGGTAAAAACCACTGACTTTATTGCGGCTAATCGTATCATTCCTGATTTACAACATCGCTTAGATCACCGCTTCCCTGGAGCACAGATTTTGGTTAGGAAACTAGAACAAGGCCCTCCTTTTAACGCCCCATTAGAAGTACGTTTATATGGTCCTAACTTAGATTCATTACGAGAGATAGGTGAAGATATTCGCTTGATCATGACAAAAACTCCGAATGTTTCTCATACCAGAGAAACACTACAAGCTGGCACCCCAAAAGTGATGGTAAACGTCAATGAAGAAGCAAGCCAATTAAGTGGTTTAACCTTGCGTGATTTTGCTAATTTATTACAAGCATCATTAACAGGCAGTATCAGCGGTAGTATTATTGAAGCTTCAGAGTCAATTCCGGTGCGCGTTCGTGTTGGTAATGAAAGTCGTGAAAATCTATCGCATTTAAGTAATTTACGTCTACCGGTACAATCTACCGGAGAATTTGCCGGGTTACCTCTTTCAGCACTAGCAGACTTAGAGTTAATACCTGCACGTGGTGCGATCCCTCGCCGTAATGGACAGCGCGTTAATGTCATTGAAGGTTATTTAGAAGCGGGTGTTTTACCGCAAACCGCACTGGATCATTTTCAAGCGAATTTAACCCAGTATCAACAATCCTTGCCTGCAGGTTATCGCATTGAATTTGGTGGTGAATCTGCTGAGCGCGATGAGTCAGTGGGGAATCTATTAGCCAATATTACTATGGTAATGACCCTATTAGTGATGGTGGTTGTCTTGTCATTTAACTCATTTAGATTAAGTTTAATTATTTTTTCAGTGGGCTTTTTAGCCTCTGGTTTAGGCTTGTTATCGGTGTGGGTATTTAGTTACCCGTTTGGTTTCACTGTAATTATCGGTTTATTAGGACTAGTAGGTTTAGCAATTAATGCCGCTATTGTTATTTTAGCGGAGTTAAAAGCGGATCCTGCAGCAGTTGCTGGAGACCCAAATGCCATTACCCGAGCAGTAATGAATTGTACTCGCCATATCACATCGACCACTATCACTACCATTGGGGGTTTTCTGCCACTTATTTTAGCCGGTGGCGGTTTTTGGCCTCCGTTTGCTGTCGCCATCGCCGGAGGTACCTTATTAACGACTATGATATCGTTTTATTTTGTGCCTGCGTTATTCCACCTATTAATGAATAAAAAGATAAGTAAAAAGAAACAGGCTGTAAACTCTGCTAATCCGAATATTGAGTTGGCATCATCATAAACAATAGATACCTTTTATCATAAACAAAGCCCCTATCAGTAATCAAAACTAATAGGGGCTTTTTTGATCCGGGATATAATTAAAGCCATTTAATTCTTTCAGTCATTTTTTGTCACATTAAACAATTATATTGCTGTTTCAATAACCTCTATTACAAATAACAAAATGAGTATTTGAAAGTCGACAACAGATACATTAATGTATTTTTTATTTTCAATTCACAGGCTAAAACGACAAAGGACAGTAACTCGTTTCAGTATTTTCTATTTTGTTAGAAAGGAGTTTAATTTGTACCAGCTTTATTATTATCCAAACAATGCCAGCTTAGCGCCTCACTTTTTACTGCACCATATGAATTTGCAATACCAGCTATTGTTAGTTGACAGAGAGTCAAATTTCCATAAATCATCTGAGTACTTGAAACTTAACCCAAGCGGTCGTATTCCAACGTTAATCGATGATGGCCAAGCTATTTTTGAAAGCCCTGCTATTTGTATTCATCTATGTGAACAACACCCTGTGCATGGACTGATTCCGGCTTTAGGGTCGAAACAGCGTCCACTATTTTTTCAATGGTTAACCTATTTAAATAACACGCTGCAAGCTGAATTAATGGTTCGTTATTATCCACATCGACACACTAACGATCCGAGCACCGTTGCGAATATTATTGCAGCACAAGACCAGCGTATTGCCGAAGTATTAGCAGTGATTGATAAACAGCTCTCTAATAGTCAATATTTATTGGGTGATGCGATAACTGCCTGTGACTTTTTCTTATTTATGTTGGCTGAATGGTCATTGCCATGTGACAAGTCAGCAATCACCTTTACTCATTTAGCGGCGTATTTAAAGCGATTAAGCTTCCACCCTACCATTGCAGCGGTTTGTAAGTTTGAAGAGATAGATCTTTCTCCCTTTATAGAGTCTTCACAATAAATATTCATGCTTATGTAGATGACTCAGGTGGTCTCGTAACAAAAGCTTAAGGACACTACCACAGATGGCATAGAGGAACTGCGCGCTACACAGAGGAAAGACTAAAACAACATTTCGTCGTTTTATGAAGTGTGCGTTGTGTATTTTTTAATGATCTTAATTCTATTTATTTTTACCTGTGTTAAATGCATAAACATCTAAATACTTAAGCCTAGAAGTTATACCAAGTCTATTAATTAAATTATCTATTTTAGGCGTAGGGAAAACCTCTGATATCAAGGTGTTAATTGCAGTAACTAGTTGTTCTAATTACAAAATTAATAATGAAGCTAGCAGTGGTTTTAACCAGCATAAATGATCACTTATTTAGTGGATTTGGTATTACTCCTATTTATAAACAGAAAAGCCTGTAGTCATCGTTTTAGATAACTACAAGCTTTTTAATAACTACAGGCTTTTGTTTTGATGGGATATTTTTTACTAGTTTAAGCTTTTATACCCTAAACATAATTAGGCTAAAGAACGCAGCTTTCCATATAAATCTGGACGACGATCTCGGAATAAGCCCCAACTGTGACGGGCAGTTGCCGTCGCTTTTAAATCAATATCAGCATAAATAATGGTTTCTTGATGACGCTCTGCTTCTGCTATTTTTCCACCAGTATGATCGGTAATGAAGGATGAACCATAAAATACAGTTTCGATTCCATCATCAGATTCAGTTCCAGTTCGATTCGACGCAAGCACCGGCACTAAGTTAGCGGCAGAGTGACCTTGCATAGTACGTTGCCAGTGATCACGAGAGTCTAATGTTGGGTCTTGCGGTTCAGAGCCAATCGCGGTTGGATAGAAAATAGCCTGCGCGCCTTGAAGCACCAAACTACGTGCTAATTCAGGGAACCACTGATCCCAACAGATACCGGCACCAAAACGACCAAATTTCGTATCCCACACCTTAAAACCTGTATCGCCAGGACTAAAATAGAATTTTTCGCTATAACCCGGTCCGTCTGGAATATGCGATTTACGGTAATTTTCAAGCACACTACCATCAGCATCAATCATCACTAATGAGTTAAAAAAGGTGTTACCGGCTTTTTCAAAATAACTCACCGGTAATACAACATTGCACTCTTTTGCTAAATCACTCATTGCAGCAATAAGACTGCTGCTCTCTAACTCTTCAGCCAGTTCAAAATAACGCGCTTGTTGCTCTTTACAAAAATAAGGCGCAGCAAACAGTTCTTGCAGAACCACCACATTCGCGCCATTAGCAGCAGCAATACGTACATTTTCTTTTATTTTATTTAAGTTCGCTTCTAAATCCCAAGATATAGCTAATTGCACAACTGCAAATTTAACATTGTTAGACATCTTAATTATCCTTAATCTGATTTAATCTATACTGCTCGATTGTTCTCGCTTTCTCTATACGCCTAGCTTGTCACGCAAGCCATAGAAAGCAGCACCCATTGCGGTAAATGGTATTTGCAAATGACGACCACCAGGGAAGGCTAGATGGGTTAATCCTGCAAATGCATCAAAACGTTCAGCATGACCACTTAATGCTTCAGCTAACAATTTACCCGCTAAATGCGTACATGTAACACCGTGTCCGCTGTAACCTTGCAAATAGAATATATTGTCATTCATGCTGCCAAACTGTGGCATTCTTGAATAGGTCAGTAAGAAATTACCTGTCCATGCGTAATCAATATCAATACCTTTTAAACTTGGGAATAATTTTTCAAAACGAGGACGTTGTCTGCCTACAATATTGCTTTGCTCTTTCGCACCGTAAACAACCCCACCTCCAAACAATAAACGTTTATCGGCAGTTAATCGGTAATAATCAAGTAAGTAATTACAATCTTCAACGCAGTAATCTGCTGTTAATATTGACTGTTGTTGTTCTTCAGTTAACGGCGCAGTGGTGACGATTTGCGTGCCACATGGAATGGCCTTATTACTAATTGATGGTTCTAAACCACCAAGATAAGCATTACCCGCCAATACAACATATTTGGCTTTTACCGAACCTTTTTCAGTATGGACAACAGGATTCGCCCCTTTGTCTACTCGCGTTGCACCGGATTGTTCGAATATTCGACCACCTAAAGAAGTAATTGCCTCAGCTTCGCCAAGAGCTAATTTTAGTGGGTGAATATGGCCGCCGCGCATATCTAATAACGCACCAGAATAGGCCTTAGTACCAACCGCTTTCTCGGTTTCAGCGGCATCAAGTAAATGTAAATCATGGTTACCAAAACGTTCCCAGTTACGCTTCTGCGCTTCTAGCCCTTTCATTTGTTTGTCGTTAAAAGCAGTAAACAGGCCTCCCTGTTTAAAATCAAAATCTATATCGTACTTGGCACCTAAACCACGAATGATGTCACCACCTTCATGGATCATTGAGCATAATGCCTGAGCTGTTTTATTGTCGTAACGGCTTTCTAGTACATCCACATCGCGGCTATAACTATTTACAATTTGACCTCCATTGCGCCCGGTTGCACCAAAACCAACTTTGGCATTTTCTAGGACCACAACTTTAAAGCCTTTTTCGGCAAGGTGTAATGCAGTAGATAGTCCAGAAAAACCTGCACCAACTACACACACATCACATTCGATATTGTCCTGTAGCTGTGGGTAGTTGCCAAACGATAAAATTGAATTCGCGTAATAAGAATCAGTATGGTTATTCATTGTTTCTCCTATTTTATTCTTATTTTCTGTCTGCCTGCATAAGGATCTGTATTCCCAGACACTTAATGTGGATGTATCACTGAAACTTACATTTGCTGTTCATAATTCACAACGTTTTTGCTCATTATAAAAGCCATTTTGCGACGATTGTCACCAAAACGTTAAATATAATGAACATTTATGCTCGATATATTGAGCATTTGTTAGGATAATGTTAATAATTGTACACAGAGCGAACACAATGATGTTTTATTGTACTGCTAGCGTTTAACGCTTTATTCATCCAAATTGTTACAAGGAGTTTATTTTATGAACTGGTTTAAGTCCGAAGCGGAAGATTTTATAGAAAGGTATCCCAACATTGACTATATAGACCTTATATTCACTGACGTTAACGGCACGCCAAGAGGGAAACGCATCCCAGTAGATGGTTTGAATAAAGTAGGCAAAGGCATTTACTTACCGGTATCAACTAACTCATTAGATAACAAAGGTGGCGTTGTTGAAGAAGCAGGTCTTGGTGAACTGATTGGTGAGCCTGATAACCTTTGCTTCCCAGTTCAAGGGAGTTTACGTCCAAGTGTTACAGATAATGTGGGTCAACTGCTATTAACTATGATGGACAGTGAAGGCAAACAACCAACTCCTTATGCAGCTAGAAATGTACTGTCATCATTATTAGCAAAATTACACGCCAAAAATATCTTTCCCGTTGTCGCTTTAGAACTTGAGTTTTATTTAATTGATAAAAACCGTGATGCAGTTGGTGAGCTACAAACAGCAATCAACCCAAGTAAAAAGCGCAGAGACAGCTCATGTGAAGTCTATAATATTGAAGACTTAGATGACTACTCTGCATTTTTAAGTGATGTTAATGTTCATGCAAAAGCACAGGGCATTAATACTTCAGGCGCTTTATCTGAGTCTGCCCCCGGACAGTTTGAAATCAACTTTAACCATTCCCAAGATTTACTCGGCGCTTGTGACCAAATCATCTTAACTAAACGCTTGATCAAACAAATCGCACACAAACACAACTTTGATGCCACATTCATGGCGAAACCATTTCAAAATGAAGCAGGTAATGGTAAACATATTCATCTCAGTATTGTTAACCAACAAGGTAAGAATTTATTCTCTAATGAAGACGGTCAAGCTAGTCCAATGTTCTACCAAACAATCGCAGCTATGCTAGCTCAAATCCCCGAGTCAATGGCGCTACTTTGTCCAAATGTAAATTCCTACCGACGTTTTGTACCTGGTACATTCACTCCATTACTAGCCGACTGGGCTTGCAATCATAGAGGTGTCGCACTCCGAATTCCTGAAAGTGATGCAAACAATCGTCGTATTGAACACCGCATTGCGGGTGCTGATGTTAACCCTTACACCCTGAGTTCAGTTATTTTAAGCAGCTTGTTAGCCAGCGATACATTCTCACCGGAACTGTGCCCAGCTCCGTTAAACCCCGATGCGATCAAAATACCGACGCGTATGTCTGATGCTTTAGACAACTTACATAAAAGTGAGCTCTCAAGTTATCTGCCTAAAGAGTTTTTATCTATGTACCTAAGTTGCAAAAGCAATGAACTAGCAGAGTTTGAACGTATCGTTACGCCGATCGAAACGACTTGGATGTTACATTCAGCATAATTTAAAAGGAAAGGAATCAACATGTCTATAGCAAATATGTTTATATCAGGTCTAGGGTTAGATAAGTCGCAACAATCTAATACTACACATCTATTAAAAATATCTTCGACCATTGCTGTTCTAATTTGTTTTACTGCAATTGGCTTAACCCATGAAGCTGGTACTAGTTATGGTTGGTTGAGTGTTCTTCCTACTACTATGGTTCTATTTTTTGCTCTTACCACTCACCGCACCGTCGAAGCATTATTTTTAGGTGCCGTAATAGGTCTGTTAATGCTTGAACCGAGTAACATTGTCGGTGCAACTGTTGACCTTTCACAAAATGTACTCAGCGATCCAACCATTGTCTGGATTATTCTGGTCTGTAGTTTAATGGGTGGCTTAATTGCAGTGCTTGAAAAAGGCGGCAGTATTTTAAGTTTCAGTGGTGCACTGGTATCTGTAGTGAAAAGCCGCAAACAATCAATGCTGCTCACTTTCGCGCTTGGTATTCTGATTTTTATTGATGATTACCTTAATGCTATCGCTATTTCATCAACCATGAAAAGCGTGACTGATAAATATAATATCTCACGAGAGAAATTAGCTTATTTAGTTGATTCAACGGCTGCGCCTATTTGTATTATTGTGCCAATTTCTACTTGGGCTATTTTCTTTTCTGGACTGTTAGAAGCAAATGATGCAGCAGCGGCTGGCCAAGGTTTAAATGAATACATCAAAGCCATTCCTTATATGGCTTATGGCTGGGTTACCTTAGTTATCGTTTTACTCGTATCATTTGATAAAATCCCTAACCTGGGTTCAATGAAAGCGGCGGAAGAACGTGCTGCAAACGGACAAACTATTCCGGATGGCGCAGAGTCTATCGCTTTAGATGAAACAACTTCCGCTAAAAAAACCAGTACGTTTATGGGCATATTAAACTTCATTTTACCTATGGTGGTTTTAGTCGTTGCGAGTTGGTTATACGGAATTGATTTATTAGCCGGTGTTATTGTTGCATTAATCTTCACGTTTTCGCTTTACGGTGTACAGGGCATCATCTCAATGAACAGTATGTTTGATGCTGTATTTGATGGTATCAAAATTATGATACTGCCTTTAGCAACTGTGATTTGCGGCTTTATGCTTAAAGATGTAAACGATAGTTTAGGCCTAACTGTCTTTATGATCGAAAGTATTTCACCTTATTTATCTGCACAGTTGTTCCCTGCGCTAATTTTCTTAATTGCAGGCGCGTTGGTATTTGCAACAGCGTCATCTTGGGGAGTGTTTGCAGTAGCAATGCCTATCGTTTTACCAATTGGTGAATCACTTGGTGTGCCACTACATTTAACAATTGGTGCATTACTGTCAGCATCTGCTGCAGGTAGCCATTCGTGTTTCTTTAGTGATTCAACGGTATTGTCAGCACAAGGCTCGGGTTGTACTGCAATGCAGCATGCTCGTACTCAATTCCCGTATGCGGTAATTGGTATTGTGTTCACGACTATTTTCTTCTTAATCGTTGCATAATGACTGGCGAGACAAGTTTTCCATAAATTGTAACGACAGCAACTTGTAACAATAACTACTTGTAAACACATCTAGCAAAAAGGCGTATTACTCAGGTAATACGCCTTTTTATTTGGGGGAATTAGGCATGTAGTAAGATGAGCTTTTACTAAAGCAATTCGACCACTACTCTTAAGCCCGGATTATTATCTAATAACGTTATTTTTCCATTATGTAATTGCACAATCGCTTGCACTAAAGTTAACCCTAAACCGAACCCAGCCACCTGACGGCTTTTTTCAATACGGTATAAACGTTGAAATACTTTAGGTTTTTCACTATCAATAATACCAGGTCCATTATCGCTAATGATAAAACCATTCTCTGTTAACTGTACTTCGATTTTTGCTTGTTCACCGGCATATTTACTGGCATTTTCTAGCAAGTTATAAACGGCTCTAAATAACAAAGTCGCATCACCATTAAATGCTAAGTTAATCGCTGTGTCTGAGGTGATTGTCTGCTGTTTTTCTTCACTAAGTGGTTCAATTAAATCAACTGCATCCGTTATTATCTGCTGTAAATCAACCGCTTTAAAATATTGGCTTTTTTTCTCTTTTTGTTGCTGTAGGCGGGTTAGCTCAAGCATTGCACTAAAGGTAAATAATATTTCATCTAACTTTTCTAGCATATCTTGTAACTGTGTTGTCGCTAAACCCTGCTCCATTTTAGCTAGTAACTCTAACTCTATCAGCTGCCTTAAATGACTCAATGGTGTACGTAAATCATGCGCAATCGCATCGGTAATACCTGAGATAGTTTCAAATGAATGCTGTAATTGGTTGAGCATGGTATTAATGTGCAATGCCATGTGATCATATTCATCATTATTGTTTGAGACACTAACACGTGCACTTAATTGACCCGATTCAACTAACAATGCAGTTTGATTAAAACTGTTGATGCGTTTCAGCACTCGCGAAGAAAAAACAACGCCCGTTAGCACGCCTAGTAATAGTGCAAGTAGCAAGGCAATCACAGAGGCACTAATATACTGTGTTTTTAGATTGTAGAGTGACTCATCATCAATCGCGACAATAAGCGTGCCTTCCGCTAATGATTGACTACAGCCTGAAACAAGGCGAATTTCATCGTATTGATCTAACCAAACTGGAAATCGAGAAAGGCGAGGACAAGAAGATAGTTTTTCAGGGGGGTAGCTAAGTCGCCCAATGATTGACTGCTTAGTTTGGTAACTTAAAATATATTGACGAGAGCTTTCAGCCTGTGACTTAAACTGCTCAATAAATTCATCTCGATTTAACTGCTCAGCTAATAGCATTTGCTGCACAATCAGGCTTTCTAATTGCGACTGTTGTTGGCGACTCATTTGGCCAATGCTTAATTGATATAATACCACCAATAAAACCGACACAACTGATAATAACAAACCGGTATACAAGCGAGTTAACCGCCATACTGAACTTGCTCTTCTGTTTGTTTGCCACCATTGTGTAACCGATGCTAGAAAACGTTTCCAG
>JBALXF010000029.1:9629-13285 GCA_036961085.1 Psychromonas sp. | reverse complement strand
ATCATTTTGCCTATTAGGGAGCGTAAATTAAATGAAATGGTCCCCGCGATCCTGAATGAAGATGCAGAAAGCACCTTACTTGACGTAGCAGATACACTTATTGCGCTAGAGAAATGGCCAGGAGAAATAAAAGTGATTGGTCCCGTATCTGAGGATCAAAGAATGGCAGTGGCATTTAACAAAAAAACACCTGAACTACGTAAAGCCTTTAATCTTTATTTAAAGCAGATAAAAGCGGATGGTTCATATAATAAATTGGTACAAAAATACTACCCTGCCGTATTTTACTTTTACCCCGATTTCTTTGCTCTCGCAAAAGAAACAAATTAATTTTATGGTGCTAAAAAAAAGAGTTAGTCGCAAAACCATTATCGTCATAGTTGGCATCGTACTTACAGCCTATCTCGCTCTGATTCTAACGGTAACCAATCTCGGCCAAAGCCGACTGAAAGAATCCCAGCATAATGAGCTTAACCTCAAGGTAAACAGTTATGCTGATACCCTAAGTTTTTTCTTTTCAGTGTCAGAGGATGAAATATCAAAGCTGTCCATAGATAAAACAATGAGTACTTTTTTTGCCAACTTAGCATCCGGAATGTCGATGCAATATGGTTTAGGGTCCAGCTTATTTAAGTTGGAGAGATTAATAACTGATTATGTTTCGGAAAGAGAAATTGACAACATCCCTATCTATGATCGCATTGTACTGGTTGATTTATCGCAGTCGGTGATCACTGACAGCGCACCAAATAACAAATTAGATTTACAGCGCGTTCCATTTTCAGAGATGGAAAAAAAAGACTTTAAACTTTTAGCGCATAATAGCTCGGAAGGGTTAAAGATCAGATTACTGCAGACAGTCTATTTGCAAAATAGTCCAGTCGCATTGATAGTCGCCGATATTAGTAATGAATTGATTACCAGCCTATTAACAACTCAAGAACATACTGATTACGGTAGTCGTATCATTCTTAATACACCTAGAGGCAATATTTTTATATGGGATTCCCTAAATATCCCACAACAGCAAACGGGAGATAGATTAGCAGACAAAATTTACATTGATACCGAGGTAAACAAAACACCGTTTAAGCTAATCAGCTGGTTTGCCCCACTTCATGAACAAGATTTATTCACTTCGGGTTGGTTTATTATTGTACTTTCATCATTTGCTATTCCAATCATGCTAGGGTTTTATTTTTTACTGAGAGTTTCTAATTTCAATGTGCAATTAAAAACACAGGTCTCTGATTCGTCAAAACAACAGCAAGATCTAACTCAGCAAAACCAATTACTGCAGATCGAAATAATGAGGCGCAAGGCTTCAGAAAGTAAACTAGAACATCAGGCTACCCATGATGTGCTGACCAACTTACCCAATCGAAAATTTGGTTATATGCAGCTTGAACAAGCAATCTCTCGCTCGCAGCGTAATGGCAGCAAGGTATTGGTACTGTTTCTTGATTTAGATAACTTTAAACAGATCAATGATACCTTGGGCCATCATGCCGGTGATTTGATTTTGCAACAGGCAAGTCAACGCCTTTATAAAGCAATTCGAAATACAGATACTGTTGCTCGTTTAGGTGGAGATGAGTTTTTATTAATTATTCCAGAGTTAGAAGAAGAGAGTGATGCCAAAAAAATGGCAACTAAAATTCTAGCTTTATTTGAACAACCCTTTGTATATAAAAAACAAGAATTTTTTACCACTATCAGTATTGGCATGTCTATCTACCCGCAGGATGGCGATAATACTGATAGTTTATTGCAAAATGCAGATACAGCGTTATACCGCGTAAAAGCTGCAGGCAGAAATGGCTTTAGTTTTTATAATGCCAACATGAATAAAGATGTCTTACGTAGCCTAGCTTTAGATAACCGCCTGCGCCAAGCGATTGCAAATAATGAACTTGAGATGTATTACCAGCCCATACTTGATTTAAAAAGTCGTAAAATCATCGCAGCAGAGGCATTGATGCGCTGGAATGACCGAGAATTAGGACACGTTTCACCTGATGAATTCATCTCTTTAGCGGAAAAGAATGGCTTAATCCATAGTCTTGGAGAGTATGCCCTAGAGCAAGCTTGTGCCAAGGCCGCAGAATGGCAATCAATTCACCCGATCAATATTGCAGTTAACTTCTCAAGTGTACAATTTAGGGACTGTGATGCGCTATTAAAAACCATTCAAGATACCTTGCAAAAAACAAATTTGCCAGCCAACAGACTAGATATTGAAGTAACCGAAAGTTTGCTGATTAACCAGGATGAAGATCTTATAAATATGCTAGAAAGAATTAATCAATTGGGTATACAACTATCAATTGATGACTTCGGCACCGGTTATTCATCTTTAAGTTACTTACAAAAATTTTCATTCTCTAAATTGAAGATTGACCGGGCTTTTATAAAAAACATGGTTACCTCAGAAGCAGATAGAGCATTAGTCACTGCGATTATTGCCATGGCAAAAGCACTGGGTTTAAAGGTCGTTGCTGAGGGTGTCGAAGATAATTGGCAAGCGGGAATACTAAAAAATAATGATTGTGAGTTTGGCCAAGGTTATTTATTTAGCCGCCCAGTGCCAGCATCAGAGTTCAAGCAACTATTAATACAAGACAATCAATAAAGAATAATAAAGGAAAATCAATTCGCCATATACACTGGTATTTACGGATTAATTGAACACCGACCTCAATTTAACTATTAAAATTTCAGAAAACAGCTAAATCTTTGACTTAAAATAGTAGAAAACGTGACACAGTGATTGTTATTTTGTGGCGTTAGTCTAAACTTTGCGCAAAAATTACTATAGAGGTTATGACATGTCTGACAAAGTATTTATTACAGCTCAACAGCTGCTTGAAGACTCATTTCGCCTCGCTGCTCAAGTATATGACAGCGGTTTTCGACCACAATTTATCGTTGGTATCTGGCGCGGCGGTGCACCAATTGGTATCGCAGTACAAGAATACTTTGACTATAAAAAAGTAGAAACAGACCATATTGCTGTTCGGACTTCATCTTACTACGGTATTGCTAAACAAAGTAAAACCATCAAAGTACATGGTTTACATTATATTATCGAAAATGCGAATGCAGATGATGGTTTATTGATTGTTGATGATGTATTCGATTCAGGCCGAAGTGTCGTAGCATTAGTAGAAAGATTAACAGCAGAAATGCGTTTGAATATGCCTAAAGATGTGCGCATTGCGACACCCTATTACAAACCTAAAAATAAAGCTGTTTCAATGGTACCAGATTACTTTATTCATGAATCAGAAGAGTGGTTAGTTTTCCCACATGAAGTTTCTGGTTTAGACATTAAAGAAATTATTGATGGCAAAGAAGATTTTAAAAATATTAAACATTTATTTTCAGAATAGACTCTTCGCTTGAAATTTAAAAGACCCTATTTTATTAAAAAAAAGGGTCTTTTAACACCAGTTAAACCTTCCCCACAAATTTGTTACTGCTTTCTAACACATCCGGATACACTCGAAAAAATAGCTCAGTAAGAAAATCATAATGTTCAATTAATGCTTCTCCCGTTAACGCTAACGGAGCCATTCTTGAACTTCGTAACGACATTCTCTGTAAACCGTATTGAATATTTTCTATTTGCGCATATGACTGCAACCACTTTCCTT
>JBALXF010000029.1:0-9619 GCA_036961085.1 Psychromonas sp. | reverse complement strand
CTATGTTAAAACGCTCCGGTAAACTGTTTTTTTCTAGCGCGGATTCGACCTCAATTTGTAATTGTGCTTTTTCACAAAAATCAGCGAGTGGTAACGGATCAAACTCAAGCCAATGTTTGGCCAAGCAATGGTCCCAAAACATATCAAGCGCAATGGGAGAATAACGACGTAACTCGGGTTCAAAAAGTGGCTTTGTAGATGTAACCAAATGATGTTGGTCAATATAACTATCAACGAAACGATGCAAACGGATCCCTTTTACTATATCTCGATTAAATTTCCCTTGTGGATCCCCTTTTACAAAGTCACCTAAAAAATTACCTACAAAACTGGTATTGGTATGTTGCGCAATATGTAAATGAGCAAGAAAATTCATAAATGATCCCATTAACGTTATTTAGTGCTTAAAGTGGCATAAAATGAAAGCCTCTATCGTTCGAAGTAATCCGGCGTAACTATAGTAAAATATTGATAATTATGACCATTAGCCGGCCCTACAATTATTTTTAGAAAATAAATTAACAGCCAAGCCTACAATAGAATCTTCTGTTTTTCAGTGCAAAACCTATTAATTAAACTCACACTCAAGTGAAATAAAGTCAACACCCGAAATAACCGTAAGTCACTGATATTAAACAATAAGTGTCATAATTAACTCATAACAACAAAAATAAAATTATAAAAAATTCATAAATAAAGCAAGAAATTTGCGATTAACCCTATGTTAAAGCGTGTTTTTTTTATACTCTGCTGCTCGAAAATAACAAAGTAAATAATAAATTGAACGTTCGAATTCAATGACCAATTCACTAATTATAGGAGACTTTTAATGCCGGCTGCTAATCAACAAGCGATAGCCGCAAAGGAATGCAGTACAAAAAAATCAGGACTTTTTAACCGCTTTTTAACTAGTGTTGAATGGTTAGGTAACTTACTACCTCATCCAATCGCTCTATTTGCAATTTTCTGTGTAACTATTTTAATTGCCTCAGGAATTGCAGGTTATTTTGACCTCTCAGTAGTAGATCCAAGACCAGAAGGTGCAGCAGGACGCAGTGCAGATGGTATCATTCGAGTTGTTAACTTACTTAATGCTGAAGGTGCACAGCGCATCGTCGGAAGTTTAGTAACTAACTTTACAGGTTTTGCTCCATTAGGGACTGTATTAGTCGCATTAATGGGGGTAGGTATCGCAGAACGTTCAGGTCTTATCTCAGCAGCAATGCGCAGTATTGTTATGGGTGCATCAAAAAGCACCGTAACATATGCAGTCGTTTTTGCCGGCATCATATCCAATACAGCTTCTGAATTAGGTTACGTTGTACTAGTTCCAATGGCCGCATTAATATTCCATTCTTTAGGGCGTCACCCTCTTGCTGGTCTTGCCGCAGCTTTTGCTGGTGTTTCAGGTGGCTACAGTGCCAACCTATTGTTAGGTACAGTAGATCCATTATTATCAGGTATTACTGAAACTGCAGCACAAATTATTGACCCAAATTATCTTGTAGGACCTGAAGCAAACTGGTACTTCATGTTTGCAAGTACCTTCTTAATTACCCTTCTAGGCGGATTAGTCACTGAGAAAATTGTTGAACCTAAATTAGGTAAATATGATCCAAGTGAAACCGATGAAGATTTAAGTGCATCAGAAAATATGGGCGCACTGACTGAAATTGAAAAGAAAGGCCTAAAACATGCGGGCTACGCACTATTAGCCGTAGTTATTGCTTTAGCGTGGACAATTATTCCAGAATCAGGCATTTTACGTCATCCAGAAACAGGTGCTATAACAGGCTCTCCATTCTTCCGTGGTATTGTTGCCTTTATCTTTGTTGCTTTCGCAATTCCAGGTTATTTCTACGGTAAAAAAGTGGGTACAATTAAAACATATCGTGACATGATTGATGCAATGGCTCACTCAATGAGCACTATGGGTATGTACATCGTACTTGTATTTTTTGCTGCACAGTTTGTTGCTTTCTTTAACTGGACAAACTTCGGCGCTGTAATGGCTGTATCTGGCGCAGAAATGCTACAAGCGATTAATCTAACTGGGCCATTATTATTCATCATGTTTATTTTGATGTGTGGTTTTATTAACTTAATGATCGGTAGTGCTTCAGCTCAATGGGCTGTTACTGCACCTATTTTCGTGCCAATGTTAATGCTTGTAGGTTACGCACCAGAAACAATTCAAGCAGCTTACCGAATCGGTGACTCAGTAACTAATATCATCACACCTATGATGAGTTACTTTGGTCTTATTCTTGCGGTGGCAACTAAATACAGAAAAGATTTAGGAATAGGTACATTGGTAGCAACCATGCTTCCTTACTCTATTGTCTTCACTGTTGGTTGGGCAATCATGTTCTTCCTTTGGGTATTTGTTTTCGGACTACCTGTTGGACCTGGTTCTGCAACTTACTACACACCATAATGACAACTAGATATAGACTAAGAATTAGTTAAATCTAAAGTCGTTATGAAAAAAGGGAGCTTTGAAAGCTCCCTTTTTTACATTCAAATAACATACATTTACAGCTAAAACGGTAAAAAAAGTCCCCTGTATTACAGATAAATTTCAATTTAATAACTCCGAATTACAAGATCAGTCGCGCATTTATTACTCAGTAAACTCTCATTGAGATTCGTTTTTATTATGCTCATCTAATTTATTTAATGGAACTAGTTGTCATTAATAGGGTCTAAAAGATTGATATTTTGCAATTTGCATTAAGGAGTTGCTATGTTTTTCTTATATGTAATGCTTGGGCTAATACTCATGTTAGCGATGGGGTTCTTCTTTCAAGCCAATCGTAAATCACTGTTTCATAGCCGAGTGCACAAACGGTTTAATGAACATCCGGATGGACAAAAGCTACATAAAATTATGCAGTATCATGAAGATGAACAATTAAGAGGCGCGATGTTTGAGAAACAGGTGCAGATATTAGAATTCGGTTATCAGCGGGGTTTAACCGCATCCGACACCACTCAGGCAATGATTTCAGCTCTGGTTAAAATGAGCAAATAAAACCTAAACATCACTTCTCCTTTAATAAAATAGGACAAGCTTAGATTTAGGTTTTATTTTTTAGTTAGCGATATTAAATAATTAATTGTTAAATAATGAAACGTCAAATAGTAAAATATTAAGTAATAAAATGCCCATTAACACTGTTTAAGCAATACCTTTTTATTACTTAACCACTTAATCATTCATTTGGAGTAAAGCTAAATTTCTGACCTCCAAGGCTTGCTTCATACATTAGTCCACCTTTCGCTAAAGTGAATACTGCAAAACCACTGACATAACGCGCTTTTGCTTGTTTTTCGCCTGCAGTGGCACCTGACCCTGTCGTCCCAGCCTGAGCAGAAGCGCCATAGGTTAATGCAACAGCACTCGCTTGTGCGCCAAATTCAAAGCTGCCACTAGTAAATGCATCATATGCACGTTTGTCTTGTAAGAAAACGATTTGACTAAATGCTTGTCCACCTACTTGGAAACCAAAGGTGACTTGCCCCATTTTTACAACTCCAGTTGGTTCACCAGCCAGATAAACGTGTCCTTCGCCATAAGCTCCTCCAATACCAAAACCACCTTTACCAATAGTAGGGAAAACAGCATAGCCATAGGCTTCTTCAAAGAATGGCGTTGTCTGTTCTAATTTTTTAAACGTACTTACAGTAGCTTGAGACTCATCTATATTTGCATCGCCACCTTCTTCTACTTCTGCTGCTTCGGCACCTTCTTCAGCATTTGTATCTGTAGTTTTAGCTGTATCCTCATCTGCAAAAGCTTGGAAACTGCTAAAAAAAAGACTGATACACAAAAATAACCATTTTTTCATTTTTACTATCCTTCATTGATTAAGTTAACTTAATTGCTAAGTACGATAAAAAATTATCTGTAATTCTATCTATAAGGGTAAATATTAAGTGGTCCTTTAAACTGTATTAACAACAAAATATTACACCATTATCGTGATCAAGCCAGTTGTACACAGAGACTCCAGTAACCGTATATGTAGTGGGTATTGTTGAAGCTGTTGCCAAGCTTAATAACAGGGTTTTAGAGACATAATAAAAACAATGAGATAGAGAAGAAAGCCTGATTCTTTGAACTGAATTAAGTACTTTCAAAAATTATTTTTATTATCGATAAATAATAAAAATAATTCCTAAAATAGATGTTAAACGTAAAACTAGATTTAAGATTGCCCGACTAATGCGTCCCTTTATTCTCCCCCCTCTCTTCTCAGCGCTATGCACTATACTTTTGTAAAGCATTGCCAATCAAAGTATTAATCTATTGCACTTCAGCGAATACAACAGCAAAAAAGGACTTAATATGATCACACTTGGAGAATACATCATTGCCAAACAAAATGAATTTCCTGAAGCGACAGGTGAACTAAGTTCACTTTTAGGCGCAATATTGCTAGCAGGAAAAGTCGTTAATAGAGAAATAAATAAAGCCGGTTTAGTCGATATAATAGGAGTTACTGGTGTTGAAAATATACAAGGTGAAGTACAGCAAAAACTAGATTTATTTGCCAATGAGAAGTTCAAAGCCGCATTAGAAGCGCGAGGAGAGGTCTGTGGCATCGCATCAGAGGAGGAAGATGAGTTTATTAGCTTTACCACTGAACGTGGTATGAACAGTAAATATGTTGTGTTAATGGACCCACTTGATGGATCTTCTAATATCGATGTAAATGTATCGATCGGTACTATTTTTTCTATATACAGACGCATTAGCCCGCGAGGCCAACCTGTGACACTAGAAGATTTTCTCCAGGCAGGAGACAAGCAAATAGCAGCAGGTTATATAATTTACGGCTCATCAACCATGTTAGTTTATAGCACAGGTCATGGTACACATGGTTTTACTTGTGACCCTTCTTTAGGCGAGTTTTACCTTTCACATGAAAATATGACGATTCCACAAGATGGTTTGATATATTCAATCAATGAAGGTAATTATTTAAAATTCCCGGAGGGGGTTAAAAAATATTTGAAATTTTGCCAAGAAATAGACCCTGCTACTAGCCGTCCTTACACATCACGCTACATTGGATCATTAGTCTCTGATTTTCATAGAAACTTACTAAAAGGCGGTATTTTCATTTACCCATCAACAGCATCTGCTCCGAAAGGTAAATTACGCCTATTATACGAATGTAACCCCATGGCATTTTTAATTGAGCAATCAGGTGGAAAAGCGACCAATGGCTTTGAACGGATCTTAGCATTACAACCGAATCAACTACATCAACGAGTACCTTTTTTTTGCGGTAGTAATCAAATGGTTGATACAGCTGAACGTATGATGTTTGAATATTCTCCTGAGTATAAACATCTTTAAAAAGTGATGAACAAAACTATAGATAGGATTGCAATCCACCAGCAATCCTAGTTCCTATTGTTAATCTTTACGCTAGATAAAATAACATAAGCTTTAATTCAGGACATCTCCGCAGTAATAAACCACTTTAGACTGGCTGTTGTATCTTCAATTTCAACACATGCAACTGCACTATTTTGCAAGCTAAGCACTTTATTATCGATATTTTGGCAAAGCAGTAAATTTAACACCTTTTGTAAATTGGGTAGGTGACCAATATACATAACTGCATCGCTGTTGATTTGTTTAATCAATTCTTCAGGAGCCTCATTAGGTAATATGCAATTTAGTTCACATACATTAGGAATAGATAAAACATCTGAAAATATAGCCGCTGTTTGCGAGGCACGTAACTTACCACTGTGACAGATTTTATTAATAACGATCTTATGATGTTGTAGATAAGTCGCCACTTTCGAGGTTTGCTCACTGCCGATGTCAGATAGCCCTCGTTTTAAATCAATCTCCCTAGTATTAGCTAACCCATGTTGCACAAAATAAATGGTTTTCATTTTTAGCCTCTTCTGCTCTAGGAGTTACTCATATTGCGAGCCTAAGCACAGCCACTTTTTTATGAATGAGCGATACTAACAACATACCACTCTGTTCGTTTACTCTGTTGCCACTATGCTCTTGATAACTTCCTTCTCAAAATAGCACTACACAATAATATGAAGAGAAATAAATGATTAACTGCACCACCTCCTCCACTTGAGTCAACCACCTCAACTTGTTCAGTTTCTTTCACCTCTTCAATCATATTCATCGTATTCTCAATCCAATTGCTGTAGCCATGCAATTCAGTATAGACAGTTGGAACTCCTTCTTTTACACACTCTTCGGCCCCATAACTGACCAATCCAGCTTGTTTATTTTTCCCATCGTCACCGACATAGGTTAGCGGTCCACCCGAATCTCCGCTACAAGATCCGTTTTCTGCTATCGGAATGACACATAAAGCATTACTAGCAACAAATTCTTGGCCAAAATAAAAATAAACTAGAGAATCGCATTCGCTATCTGATAATAATGTAACTTCAGTTGTTAACAGTGTAGTCGGGAAGCTTTCCATCTTATCGATATAGCCCAAACCTGTAACTGACATGCTTGCTAGTTGTTCGTAATATAATTTGTCATCATCTGTGGGGACGGTAATATATTCAACATCATCTGTAATTTTAGAAACTAACCTAACGATTGCTATATCATTATCATAATTATTGGGGTTGTAATCGGGATGAATTTGAATGCTCTCTACTTGTTTAAGCTCAGTGATTCTTACACCTGAAAAACTTGGATTATTGACAACAATTGATAAACTTTCCTTTTCAAAGCCAGTCATACTGACATCTACACAATGCGCAGCAGTTAATACGTAATGTTCATTTAACAGTGTTGCGCCACAAAGGTGAGAATAAAAAGATTCGAAATCAGTTGCCACTAGACGAGCATAGAATTTAAAGTCATTAATATCTGCGACTGTTCCACCAATAATTCGTGGGGTTATTTCATTTCTTTCAGGTTCTGCTGACACAAAAGACACGCGATTAACAGACTCATTTGCATAGGTACTGCTTGTGAATAACATCAATACCAGCAGAATGTTTTTTTTTATCATAGATAACCTCTATCTTAAAAAATCGTATTCATCCTTAAAAAATACCATTCATCCTTAAAAAATCATATTCGTCCAAGTATAAGCTTCATTAGCTAAAACAGCAGAAGAATATTAGAATATCCGCTAATTTTTATCCTCCTTGCCATTTACTTAGTGCATGCACACAGTCTATTTTCTGACAGATACCTCGGACTGCGCCATCAATATTATTGACAAAGGTGAATCGCATTAAGATGACACAAGCTCACTCGCCATTATAACATTTCGAGCATCAACGTGCTCGAACGCACATTTTATCTTTGTAAATGTTTGAAATTTGTTAGTAATGTGTAAACTAATTGGCGTAGATTGTCATTTATGTACCTATAATAATGGAAACATCTTGAACTCTCTAAACTACAAAATATTGAGACACTAGCGTCTAGACCGATAATTGTTCAGCGCTAATATTCACTCATTTAAATATAGAGCTTTACCATGACAGAGCAAAAATACATTGTTGCCCTAGACCAAGGCACAACAAGTTCTCGCGCAGTTATCCTTAACCACGATGCTAATATCATCAGTTCGCAGCAGCGTGAGTTTACGCAAATTTTTCCGCAACCAGGCTGGGTAGAGCATGATCCGCAGGAAATATACGCCAGCCAAACAGCAATATTTGTTGAAGCACTGGTTAAAGCAGGTATTCATACCGACCAAGTAGCAGCAATCGGGATTACGAATCAACGTGAAACAACTGTCGTTTGGAATAAACACACCGGGGTTCCTGTTTATAATGCAATCGTCTGGCAGTGCCGCCGCACTGCTGAAATGTGCAATAAATTAAAACAACAAGCAGGCTTAGAAGAATACATTCAGGAAAATACTGGTTTAGTTTTAGACCCTTACTTCTCTGCAAGTAAAGTTAAATGGATTTTAGATAATGTAGAGGGAGCACGGCAAGATGCTGATGCAGGTAATCTTTTATTCGGCACCATTGATACTTGGCTAATTTGGAAAATGACCAACGGGCGAGTTCACGTTACCGATCATACCAACGCATCTCGTACTATGTTGCTAAATATCAATACTTTAGAATGGGATGAAAAGCTATTAAAAGTATTTGGAATTCCGCTCTGTATGATGGCTCAAGTTAAATCATCATCAGAAGTATATGCAAATATGAATATTGGTGGTGAAAGTGGTACCAAAATACCTATAGCAGGCATTGCAGGAGATCAGCAAGCTGCACTTTATGGGCAAATGGCGGTCAACAAAGGGCAAGCAAAAAACACCTATGGCACAGGATGTTTCCTGTTGATGAATACCGGACATGAGAAAGTGAAGTCTAATCATGGTCTTTTAACCACCTTAGCGTGTGGTCCTAAAGGAGAAGCGAACTATGCACTAGAAGGCGCGGTATTTATGGGGGGCGCAGCAATTCAATGGTTAAGAGATGAAATGGAATTAATCAAAGATGCCAAAGATTGTGAATATTTCGCAACCAAAGTTGATTCGTCAAATGGAGTCTATGTAGTACCTGCCTTTACGGGGTTAGGTGCACCTTATTGGGATCCTTATGCTCGAGGCACCATTGTCGGTTTGACCCGGGGGTCAAATTCAAACCATATTATTCGTGCAACCTTAGAAAGCATTGCCTATCAAACACGTGATGTATTAGATGCAATGCAAGCAGACTCTGGTATTACCTTATCCGGTTTGCGTGTTGATGGTGGTGCAGTAGCTAATAACTTTCTGATGCAGTTCCAATCTGATGTGTTAGATACAAATGTACTGCGTCCTGCAGTGACGGAAGTGACAGCACTTGGAGCAGCTTATTTAGCAGGAATAGCAGTTGGTTACTGGGAGAACTTAGAAGAGTTGGCGGATAAAGCCCAAATTGAACGCACTTTCGAACCACAAAATGATGATGCTAAACGCCAACAAAGATACCGAGGTTGGAAACGCGCCATCAAATGCTCACAAGCCTGGGCTGAATTACACGATCAAGATGACGATTAAATACCAAGCGAAATAGCTATCCAGAAAGCTTTATCGGCATTTATTAGTGGCGATAAAACTTCCTCATTTAGTATTTTATTGCTATTCGTTATGGCAACGGTACACTTAAAGGGCAATCAATCGGAAAATATTTGGAAACGTAATTAGTGAAGCAAACTACAAGACAACAAAAAATCATCGAAATAGTACAAAAGAATGGTTACGTCAGTACTGAAGATCTGGTTGAACTATTTAAAGTAAGCCCGCAAACTATTCGCCGGGATCTCAATGAACTAGCTGATGACAATAAAATTCGTCGCCACCACGGTGGTGCAACCACGCCACTAAGCTCAGTGAATACAGCTTATAATGCCCGTAAAACTATGCAGTCCGATGAAAAAAATAACATCGCAGAAGCCTTGGCAAAACATATTCCTGATGGTGCAACACTGTTTATGGATATCGGCACCACACCAGAATCAATAGCGAGAGTATTGGTTAAAAACCACAAACAATTGCGTGTTGTAACTAATAATATCAATGTAGCGACTATTTTAATGGGTAATGAAGACTTTAAAGTCATACTCGCCGGTGGTGAAGTGCGTAATAAAGAT
>JBALXF010000299.1:0-4377 GCA_036961085.1 Psychromonas sp. | reverse complement strand
GTGTGCGTGGTAGTGTCTTTAAGCTTTTTACAAAAAATTACCTGAGCCATCTATATAAGAATGTATTGTTTTTAGTGTTGTTACACTGACTTCGTTTGGCTCACAACCTTCATTAGTAATTTTACTTATTGTTATTACTCCTCTTTTTTATTAAATTTTTCATGTGCTTGACCTATAAAGCAAATCAAGACCTTGATTGAATGCCTATAAATACGTAGTTCAATTTTTTAGAGCTTGCAGGTTAAGTTCTTTCGCTTTTTTAGTGAAATGAAATTCCCTATATTAGCTCCTGTCAGGCGATAGCCATTAATCATTTACATTTAATTATTAAATATAGGAATATCACAATGAAAAATTTGCTAAAAAACTAATCGCGGTAGCAGGTATCTCAGCCTCTGTATTTGCAGCCCAGGCAATGGCAGCTGAGCCGGCTCAAGCTTATTAACACCAGACAACCACACATTATTATTAATCGATCATCAGCCGCAAATGGCCTTTGCAACTCGTAGGGACCTTATCTACTTAATGTAAATTAGTTCAAAAATATTGAATTTAGTGTTCAATAAATTCCGTTTTTTATTGTGATTTTATTTGTTTATTATTCTTTTCAACAAGCAAGCAGCTTGAAATAAATTGAATAAAAGTAATTAAGAAGCAACTTAATGAATAGAAGTCACAATATGTTATTACAAGATAAAATAGCAATTATTACAGGTGCAGCAGATATTGGTTTAGCAACGGTTAAATTTTTTTTGAAGAGGGTGCTAAAGTGGTTGCCTTTTTAGCTTCAGATAGAGCGACATTCATTAACGGTGATTATTACAATGTTGATGGTGGTTATTTATCTCAATAATTAAATAACAAATATATTGCCAACACACCTAATTATTAGGTGTTTTTTTAACTTATTGCTCTCTGACAGCTTTTTGGTGGAGCAGATAGCAGCTATTAATAAAGGGAGTCTACAACATGAATAATATTCTACTGCTTAAGTCATCATTAAATGGTGAACAAGGTAATTCTACAAAATTGGCAAATGAGTTTTTAGCGGTTTTAAAGGCTGAAACGGCCGTTAATATTGTAGAAAAAGATCTTAATAAAAATGGATTGGATCATTTGAATGGTCAAGAAATGTCTTCGTGGATGACGCCTGAAAATGAGCGCACGGAAGAACAAAAGGAACTAGCAAGTATTTCTGACCAATTAATTGCGCAACTTCAAGCAAGTGACACTTTGGTGATTGCGATGCCGATGTACAATTTTGGTGTGCCATCAACATTTAAAGCATGGGTTGACAGAGTTGCGCGAGCGGGCATTACGTTTAAATATACAGAGCAAGGTCCTGTAGGTTTATTAGAAGGTAAAAAAGTGATTATTGTTGCTGCTCGCGGTGGTCTATACGCGGGTACACCGAAAGACAGTCAAACTCAATACCTTAAAGATCTGTTTGCGTTTATTGGCATTACAGATATTGAGTTCATCTATGCTGAAGGGCTTAACATGCCAATTAAAGAAGATAACTTAATTAAAGCAAGAAAAACGATGAGCTTGATGGCTGAAAAAATATCTGCCTAGAGGCACTAATAGAACATTTATTTAGCTTATGTATAAAAAATGTTGCAGGTTCTTAATAGTGTATGAGCAAGTGTTTGGTAAATAAAAAAGGGGTTCCTAATCATTAGGAGCCCCTTTTTGTGGCTGTGTCTTTAATTATTTACAAAGTAGCAGCTGCTTTAAGTAGCTGATTTTGAATGTCATCATTAGTCACAGTTTGTGTAGATGAATCAAAGTTATCATAAAAGCTAGGAATGCTGACGCTCGCTTTAACTTCTGCAGCAAAGAAAGACGCTGAGCCATTTGCTGATGCCAGTACGCTACCTGCGCCACCAGGACCTGGTGACGTAGCCAGTAAAATAGTGGGTTTACCTTGGTATACTTTTACGTCAATACGTGATGCCCAATCAAATAAATTTTTAAACGCTGCTGTATAAGCGCCATTATGCTCTGCAAATGAAATAACAAGTGCATCAGCAGAGCCTAATTTATCGAAAAAGGCTTGTGCATTTTCTGGCTTTCCAATTTCTTTTTCTGTGTCTTCGCTAAATAGTGGTAATGGGAAGTCATTAAGGTCAATAACTTCAACTTCTGCACCTTTGATTAACTTGGCTGTGTAAGTAGCAAGTTGTTTATTAATTGAATTTGAACTGGTGCTTGCACCAAATGCGATTACTTTCATCTATGTTTCTCCAGTGTGGTCTACTAAATAGTAATGCCAAAGAATAGCGGTAGGATATTTGTATCTATGAAGTTTATGCAACTAAGTCACTAACCGTAGACTGAAATTCTAAATATTTCTACTTATCAAAAAAACATACATCAGCATTGGTTCAATATAACTGAATTCAATGGTCAAAATGTTGCGTTTTTTATCTTGGTCATTTTCTTTTATTATCACTGCATCAACTAATTAAGCCCTGTTAGTAGGGCTGATAAGACACTGGAAAATAAAATGTTAAAAACACTTTGGAGAAAAATCATGAACAATGAAACTATTTTAATTATTGGTGCTGCGGGTAGCAATGGCACAGCAACTATTGATTCGTTAGTCAGCAAGCAATTATCAGGCACTAAAATTCGTGCAGCTGTCCGAAGTGCAGAAAAAGCAAAGCAACTAACCGCAAAATACCCATCAATTGAAACGGTAATTATTGACCTAGATAAAGCACAAACATTAACGACTGCATTTAAAGGTGTTGATAAAGTATTTATGATCCCGGGCAATGTTGAACAACGTGAATTACACGCTAAAAATGCAGTTGATGCAGCTGTTCAAGGGGGCTCTGTTAAACAGTTTGTTTTCTTCTCTGTTGTTGGTGCTGAATATGAAGCGATTTTATTTGGTAAACAGTTCCGTGCTGGTGAGAAATACTTAGAGCAGTCAGGTCTTAACTGGACACATTTACGCACTATCTTCTTCCAAGATAACTTCTTTGGTTGGGCGGATGGTATCAAGCAAGGTGCTTTATACTTTGGCGTACGTGAAGGTCGTTTTGCACCTTTAAATATTGCTGATATTGGTGAAATAGCTGCAAACATTCTAACCACAACAGGCCATAATAATAAAGCCTACAACGTAACGGGTCCTGAGTTATTATCGGGTGACGACATGGCTGCCGTATTTACTAACGTAACGGGTAAAGAAGTCGCTTATGTATCACCAACACAAGAGCAAACACTAGAGTCGCTTTTATCAACAGGTTGGCCGCAATGGCAAGCTGAAGGCATGTTAGAATTATTTGAAATATTTGCAACAGATCAAGCGGCTATCGTTAGCCCTGATGGTGAAGCTCTACTAGGTCGCCCATTAACTACATTAAACAGCTTTATTACTGCGAACAAAAGTGCTTTTGTATAAACATGAATGATTCCGATTGCGCCAATTAGGGTGAATCTGAATGATGCCTTTCAAACCGCCTAATACTCATTAGGCGGTTTTTTGTTGCTGATTAATTGGGAAAAAACTCACTTTTTTGCAATGTTTTAAGTTGTTCTACAAACCATGCCAGTGCTTTACCTTTATTGTCTTTTCGCCAAGCGACGCATAAATCAAGCTCTGTATATTCAGGTTTTACTAATGTTAAGGCAACAAGTTCTTCTGTGTTTAACTGTGCTTGTATGCGATGTACTGGTAAGTAACCGACTCCCAATCCTCTTGATTGTACTGCAATTTTTTGCTCAACACTGGGCACGGTAATACGCGGTTGGCCATCTAACAGCCCGACAGAGCGAGCCGTTAATTCAATTGAAGTATCGGCCACCACCACTGATGGATACTGTTTGATTACCTTATTGCTTATGGGCGGTTGAACTTGACAGAGCGGATGCTGCTTGGCTACTGCAAATACAAATTCAATATTACCGATAGGGTACGTTTCAATACTGTTATCACGTACTGATCCGGTTGCGCCAATGATTAAATCACAACGCCCTGCGCTGAGCGCATCCCAAGTGCCTCCAAATACCTCTTCAGTCACTTTAATATCAATCCAAGGATGTTTGACTTGAAACTGTTCAATCAGCATGTAGATGGGCTGAAAACTTAAAATACTGTCGATAGCAATGCGCAGCTCTAATTCCCAGCCGCTAGCAGATTGTTTGGCCATGTAGGTTAGTTCATTGGTAGCTTCTAATATGAGCCGACCTTGTTCGACAATTAATTGCCCCACTGCGGTTAATTCAGCCTTGCGTTTACTGCGGTCAAAAATCGCAAGATCTAAATCTTCTTCGAGTTTATTAACCGTATAAGAGATGGCAGAGGGCACGCGAAACAACTCATCAGCAGCGCCGGCAAAACTCTTTTTACGTTCAATGGCATCT
>JBALXF010000298.1:0-4385 GCA_036961085.1 Psychromonas sp. | reverse complement strand
CTTAAACCACCACGAGGGAATGCAAGGTAACGTATGGTGATACCTAATTTGTTATAATCATCAATTTGAGCATGTAACTTCTGGCAGTAGCCACAAGTCGGATCAGTAAATACATTAATGACATATTTTTCATTATTAGCTTGATAAACAATCATATCTTTTTCAAATGACTTTAATTTATCCATATTCTGAAGAATTCTATCTTGGCTTATTTGTGCCTTTTTCTCGCCCGTTACATTTACCATCTGGTTATCTAAATCGTAGATATTACCATGTAATAAATATTTTCCATCTTCACTTACATAATAAATTTCTCCATTCGCAATAACTTCATATAAACCATCAACTTCAGATTCATTAATCGCATTAACAGGAATATTAAGGCTTTGCATTTTGGCATTAATTTTATCAACGCTGGTTGCAGTTGCAGCTTCATCCGTTGATGAAATCGCAGCAAAGCTGGTTAATAAAAGTAAGCAGGCCGTGCCTGTTTTAGAATAAATAGTCGCCATATAACCCTCAAAGTGTGTTAGTAAAATGAACTGAAAATATAAAATAATAAATATAATTGGGAGATGAAAATCAGCCACTCAAATTAGTCGCTAATCAAGATTATGCCTAGTAACAACTAATTTGTGAATGTTTTAATTTCCAATCACTCAATATTAGGATCTAGGGTGATGCTCTTGGTGTAAGTCTTTAAGTC
Organism: Psychromonas sp.; assembly: GCA_036961085.1. Classification (GTDB taxonomy): domain Bacteria; phylum Pseudomonadota; class Gammaproteobacteria; order Enterobacterales; family Psychromonadaceae; genus Psychromonas. Next base: position 3,679 of record JBALXF010000298.1, on the reverse strand, counting down.
TGTCCTTGGCAATGTGAGTGTAAACCTGTGTAGTAGAAAGGTCACTGTGCCCTAATAACATTTGTACGACACGCAAATCCGCCCCATAGTTCAATAGATGTGTAGCAAAGGCGTGACGTAATACATGTGGAGACAAAGCTTCTTTATCTATGCCTACAACCTGAGCATAAAATTTAATTCTATGCCAAAACGTTTGCCTCACCATTTCCGTTGCGCGACGACTTGGGAATAGGACATCACTACTCTTCCCCTTCAATAATTCTGGACGCGCTTCCTCGATATATCGCTCTATCCAATATACCGCCTCTTCACCTAAAGGTACTAACCGTGTTTTATTACCTTTACCAGTAACCCGCACTACGCCTTGTTGTACATTGATCTCTTCCATACTAAGGCCGACTAACTCTGAGACACGTAATCCTGTCGCATATAAAAGTTCAAGCATGGCTTTATCACGAAATTGCACAACATCGGTTAAATCAGGTGAACTTAATAAGGCATCAACTTCTGATTCAGAAAGCGATTTTGGTAAGGGTTTAATGATTTTAGGGCTTTCTAATTTTGCGCTAGGATCATCTTCACGTATTTTTTCACGACATAAATATTGGTAGTAACGGCGCACTGCACTCATTAAACGGGCGGTAGAGGCATTTTTATATTCCTTATCACTATTCAGGCGATAACTAAAATAATCAATCAAGTCTAGAGATGAAGCGACACTTAATTCGGTATTTTTTGTAGAGAGAAATTCTTCAACTAAACGTAAATCATGACGATAAGAAGATAAGGTGTTTTGCGATAATCCACGTTCCAACCACAGTGAGTCTAAAAATTGATCGATGCTTAATACTTCCATTCAGTCTTCCTTATCTGTAAATTAGCCAAATTTAAAAAAAATGAGGCTATAGTTCGCCTTATTATACTATCTAAGCTTATCCATCATTATCATTTGTAAGGTTTTATTATGAAAATCGGTTTATTTTATGGCTCAAGTACCTGTTATACAGAGATAGCAGCTGAAAAAATCCAGGCAAGCATAGGCGAGTCACTAGTGGACATTTTTAATATAAAAACAGATCCAATTAGTAAAATAAATGACTATGATATTCTAATACTTGGAATTTCGACTTGGGATTATGGAGAGTTACAAGAAGACTGGGGTGCGATTTGGGATGAACTTGAATCGGTAAATGTAAAAGATAAAATCATCGCATTATATGGTTTAGGTGACCAAGATGGCTACAGCGAATGGTTTATCGATGCGGTTGGCATGTTACACGAACAACTAGAACCTCAAAATCCCAAATTTATCGGTTATTGGCCGACTCAGGGCTATGATTTTATTGCTTCAAAAGCACTTACAGAAGATAAGCAACATTTCATGGGTTTAGCCCTTGATGAAGACTCTCAATACGAACTAAGTGAGCAACGTATAGACGAGTGGAGCCTACAAATTTTACAGGAAATCGAAGCTTTACTATAAGTATAATTGATAAGCGAAACATCTATCTATAAGAGTTATTTATGATGAAAAACCATTTGCATCAATAATATTTATTGAACAGGAATTCAGTATCAATAATATTTATACTAAATATTGAAAATGATTGTAATATTTCACAAAATTAGCGACTAAAATTGCAATTTACTGACTTAAAAGCATAAAAAGACGGGTTTTGTTTGTAACTTTATTACACAAGCAATGCTAATCTGATCCAGATCAACCGTTTTTATACTACTTTAGTTAAGCTAATCGCATATAAAACCACCTACAATTTATAGCCAGTGATGGAGCATATACAAATGTCAGATGAAGATAAAAGTTATCAGGAGTTACACAGACCCGCAAGTGAATTTGCTAGTCGTTCTGATTACTTAGACCATGAATTACAGATAATGAAACCTCGCCGATACGGTTTAAACTTACCAGGTCGTGACTTTCGTTTTGAATGGGAAGATTTAGTTCCTGCTATTGCTGGTACAATCGGTATTATCGCGATGTATTCAGCTGTAATGATGTCTTGGGCTGATGGTTTAACGCAAGCTTGGGACCACGTATCTCTAGGCAAAGACTTTGCCATTGAAGTTGCACGTGTAGAAATGCTTATTCCTGCATTGTTATTCTGTGTCATTGCCTCTGGTTTTGTAAATCCCCGTGCTAACTTAGCCGGTAACCACGGTCCAATGATCCCGTTAATCGGTGCAATTGCACTAGCTGGTGCACACCCTCTTGCTTTAGCAATTCTTCTTGGTGTATTTGGTCTTTTATTAAGTTACTTTAAAGGTGGTTCTAAGCTGGTCAATTTAACCAGTGAAGGTGTCGCAGGTGGCTTATTAATATTCTTAGGTTTCTCTGGTGCATTTAGTCAAATATCGCTAATACAAGATTGGGCTAAAGGTTTAGAGTCTGCAGATATTGCTGCAGGTAGCCTAGGTTATGTCGGTTTAATCGTGTTAGCCGTTAATATCGTGCTTTATGCTTTTCTCGCTAAAATCAACAAGCGTTGGTTAGCTATTCCTTCTTGTGCTGTCACAGGTTTAGTCATCGCACTTGCTTTTGGTACTGGCTTTGATTTGACGTTTGAAACACAGATGGGAATTCCAAACCTAAACCCAGTTTACTGGTGGGGTAGCACAACTGAAGGTTGGATGCTGGGTCTTCCAAACCTTGGTCACTTCATTGCTTCATTACCTTTTGCTATTTTAGCAGTTGCTATGTGGTCACCTGATTTCTTAGGTCACCGTATTTTCCAAGAGCTAAACTACCCAAAAAACACAGAAAAAGTATTAATGGATGTAGATGACACTATGACTATGTGTTCTATCCGTCAAATTGTAGGTACAGCTGTTGGTGGTGGTAACATTACTTCTTCATGGGGTACTTACATGATCCCGGCAGCTATTGCAAAACGTCCAATCCCAGCTGGGGCTATCTTATTGGGTCTGTTATGTATGATTATTGCGATCCTTGGTTTCCCAATGGATGTAGCAGTATGGCCTCCAGTAATGCGTATCGCTTTATTAGTAGGTGTATTCTTACCGCTACTTGAAGCAGGTATGCAGATGATTCGAACTACAAAAGATTCTCAATCTGCTGGTATCTGTATCTTCACAGCAGCTGTAGTTAACCCTGTACTTGCTTGGGCATTAACAATGTTATTAGATAACAATGGCCTAATTGGTGATAAAGAGCGTGCTAAACGTTTATCTAAACTAGATAAAATCATCATCCCAGGTACAGTATTAGTGATATGTTTTGTCGCTATGCTTGCAGTAGGTATGTTAGAAGGCCAATACGGTATACCTGCTCTACTTTAATAAGTAGTAGTATTTAATACCGATAAAAAAGACAAATAAAAAGCGACTATCGAAAGATAGTCGCTTTTTTTATGTTTAAAAAGAATGCTTACGAGTGTAAGTTAATTACCAGATCATTCGATATATTATGCAAAGATTGTATCAGTAATGCTTCGTCAAAATCATCAGCAGCGGTAATTTTAAATTTACTGGTAAATACAAGACCACTAATATCCGGCAGACCTAAACGATGACACTCCATATTTTCAATATTAATGCTATTTTCACTTAACACTTCTGAAATATCATTCACCAAACCAGCGCGGTCTTTACCATCAATTTCTAAATTTAAATGTAATAACTTTTGCTGCTCCATTGCCCC
>JBALXF010000297.1:0-4392 GCA_036961085.1 Psychromonas sp. | reverse complement strand
ATTGCAAGAAAGCACAGGATCAATACTACCAGCATAAAATGCAGCCATAACTGTTCGTTATCTTTAATACTAGCGGTTGCTTGTGTCACTATTTGACTGCCAATAACAACATAAAGATAACCCTGTAATTGACCGTTTTTTTCTACAGGTGCAACAGAAAAAATCACCTTGCCTTGATCTTGTCTAGGGTTGTCCCCAAAAACAGGTAAAGCGGTGGGTTGATTAATTAATTGATGAATAGGAGAAATATCGACTTGTTCGCGTTTAACGACACCTGGCTCTGCTGAATAGGTTAAGATTTTTCCGTTTTTATCGAGAAAATAGAATTCGAAATTAGGACCTAGCATCATTAATGTATGAAATAATCCCGAAAGATTTTCGTAAGCGAATTGTTGCTCTTGAAGCATGGGATTATCAGCAGCAAGATGAGTGGCTAAGTTGATATGTAATTGCTGTTCCGATTCTAATTTGATGTTTGCAGCTAAATGATTTGACCACATAAAAAACAGATAAAGTAACAAACTAAATACAAATAACAGGGCTATCACTAAGCGATGAAATAAACTATTTCTCATAATGATACTCCTTTCGGGTTTAATTTATAGCCGACTCCCCATACTGTTTCGATAATTTTGGGCTTAGCTGGATCTTTTTCAATTTTCTGGCGTAATCGATTTACATGAGAATTAACTGTGTGTTCATAACATTCATGGTGATAACCCCAAACTTGCTCTAGCAACTGTGCGCGACTAAAGACATGTTCAGGCTTCTCTAATAAAAAATATAAAAGGTCAAATTCAGTCGCAGTTAAATCTAATTCTTTATTAAAATAAAGTGCTAAGCGTTTACCTTTATCCAACTGCAATTGGCCGATACTGACGTCAAGAGACTGATTTTTTCCTACATTATTAGCAGTAATTTGACTCTGTTTAACCACATTTACTCTGCGTAATAATGCCCTTACTCTGGCTTGTAATTCGCGACCACTAAAGGGTTTACCCATATAATCATCGGCTCCAAGTTCTAAACCAACAATTCTATCTACTTCACTGTTGCGCGCCGTTAACATTAATACCGCTTGTAATGGATTGCGTTGTTTAAATTGCTGGCAAAGATCTAACCCTGAAGCATCGGGCAACATCAAATCTAAAATAACTAAATCAGGAGAGTGCTCAGCAAATGCCTGCATCGCCTCTGCACCAGTTGCACTATGAAAGACTTGTAACGCCATCTCATGTAAATGAATTTTTAATAATCCTGCAATATCGACATCATCTTCTACTAATAAAACTTTATCTGTCATGCTTCACCCCATGTAATGAGGTGAAACCTCATTCATTATTTTATTCTTGTAATTGTAAGTTTCATTGCCGGGTTATCAAAACGATCGGCTTGCGTGAGTACAGATTGCAGTAAGCCGTCATCACTGGTCACAACTCCCGCATGCACAGATACTTTATCTGTATCATCACGTTGTGTTTCGAATCCCGTTCCGCTATCGGCAGGACCTGGAATCGTACCTGCTAATTCACTGTTTTCTTCGGTACCAGCATCGTAAACACCCAAGGTGACTATTGTAGTTTCGTTTAACGCTAGCTCAGAGATATCTAAATTAGTTAGACCGGAGAAAGCATCATTTGTATTCACTAGCATAGTTAATAAGTGCAAATAGGTATGCTGTTCTGATATAGATAAAGATAAATCAACAGAGTTGCCTGGTAATAATGGACCAGTACTTACTACACTTGTCGCTTGTGTCTGATCAAAGCTGCTTAATAAATCAGAGCTATCGCCTGATTCAGCTAATTTTTCTAAAGCAAGGCTTGCAGGTTGTCCAACCTCCCATAATGGGGCGCCTGTGTTGACAATTAAGGTTGGAGGAGAAAATGGTTGTCCATGGGTTAAGTTGGTAACAGTCACTTGGTACTGATAGTCCATTACAACATCATCTGATGTTATCGTAGGAGCGTCATCATTATTAACATTAGCACCGTTATTATCATCATTATCACTACATGCCGATAAGATCACAGCAACCCCTGTAAGCAATAAAAACTGTTTAATTGTAGAATATTTCATCATTGACTCCTTATTTAACTACCACAGTGACTGTTGCTACAGGATTTAACCAACGATGTACCGTATTCGATAAATCACTGTTGCCGCCTGCAATGTCGTCATCACCTAGATTGCCACGATGAATGTGCACGGTAGCATTGCTTTCACTAGTGGTAACACCTAAACCACCGGTGCCAGCATCCATTCCTGGTGCCGCTGGAATACCTAATACACCTGGTGCGCCACTGCCCATGCTCACTATTTCATTATTGGCTTCAGTTCCCGCATCATAAGCGTTAATTTTTATGGTGTAGGTGCCGGCTTCTTCGGGTATCTTCCAAGAGTCTAATCCAACAAAACCATCATTGGTTGGCAATATCATCGCCGATAAAGAGAGGTATTGATTTGCTGAGTCGGTGCTTAAAGTTGCAGTCGCAGCAGCACCTGGTATGAGTAAACCCGGAGCAGGGTTAGATATTGTGTTGGCAGTGGTGCCACTTAATAAAGATTCTAAACCACTAATATCACCACCTTCTGCCATCGCTTGCAATTCACTTGAAGCTGCTTGTCCGGAAGTAAAGATTGATGCATCCATTGCATGAGCCGCAATAATAAGCGGAGTGAAGTACATAGCATGTGTCGTATTTTGTACGGTTACATCTATTTCAGCCGCTGCTGCTGCAAAAGTAGTTAGTGAAAATGCACTTACTATTAAGAAATTCGTTTTGTTCATCAGAGTCTCTCCTTGAATTAGCCCGAATTGGCATAATCAAATAATGGTTTATATAAATCACCATTCATTCACCGAGTTATCACAAAACCATCACAATCGAGTACGATTCAAAATTACAGCTATTATTAGTGTGATATTTGTTAGTGAGGAGTGTTTATGAAATTAATAACTAGTTTATTTTTATCCTTATTTTTACTGTTCTCGTTTGCTTGTAGTACTAGTGATAGTTCGCTAAGAGAAACGGGACACAGCGAAGCTTATACTCAAGGTTTCCATGATGGGCGCCATAGCGGCATGCAAGAACAGGGCAATTATTTTGAAAACTACATTAAAGATAATGTTCGTTTTAGTGCAGACAGTGAATATAAATTAGGCTGGCTTGATGGTGAGAGTGAAGGAAAAAAACTACAATCTGAAGCTGCATCTATTGGCGAGGGGATAGCGGCTGGGCAGACTCAACAATCTATTGATGCTCAAAACGATCCTGAAAAAACAGCTAATGAGGTATTAAAAAATACCGATACATCAGAATTAAAAAATTTGCAGTAAGGGTATATGGTATCCGCTAGAATTTTTAAACACTCATTTAAAAGGAAAAATTATTAATGGGACATGATTTAGCAGCAAATAAACGCAATGCAATTGCCTTCTATCGTACTGCTTATATGGGGGATCCTAGTCAGGCCGTTGAGTTATATGTTGGCGATCTTTATATCCAGCACAATCCATTAGTGGGAGATGGGAAAAAGGCATTTATTGATTATTTTGATGAAATGGCGAGAGATTATCCGAACAAGAGTATCGAGTTCATTCGCGCTGTTGCTGAAGATGATTTGGTTGCGCTACATACTCACCAGAGTTGGCCGGGTAACGATCAATATGTCACCATGGATTTTTTCCGCTTTGATCAGCAAGGAAAAATTGTCGAGCATTGGGATGCGATACAAGGTGTTCCAGATGAAAATAAAAATGGCAATACTATGTACTAAAGGAATCTATTAAAAAAATGCATTTTTTATTTGAGTAGTGATTTTAAGATTTAATTCCATTGAAACCCTTAGGGAGATAATAGTCATGGACAATTTACAGTTTGGGTTTAATCCTGATTATACAGAAACACCACCTTCATTAGATGAAATTCAAGCCTTACAAGGTGATGCAATTCTTGAATTCGGAGCACCTTGGTGCGGTCACTGCCAGGCTGCAATAGCAGCAGTACAGGAAATAGTGACTGAGCAATCAGGGCTTAATCATATTAAAGTTTATGATGGTAAAGGGAAAACCCTCGGTCGAGCTTTTAAGGTTAAGCTTTGGCCAACCTTAATTTTATTACGTGACGGTAAAGAAATAGCGCGTGTAGTACGTCCATTAGATGCTGATCAAGTCAGAGAGTTATTGGTGTAGATTATGTAGCAGAAGGTGAGTGTATTGAGGGAATTATTTACCTAATTATTGCTGAGGTATAAAAGCAATAATTAGGGACAGTCAGATGGCTAACGAAATAAAATAGTTTAGTTTTAAAGGTTAATCGCTATTAGATTCATCGACTTTTTTTTCTGTTTGACAGTTTTCTTGTGGGCGGCTGTGTTGAAACCAAAACC
>JBALXF010000296.1:0-4404 GCA_036961085.1 Psychromonas sp. | reverse complement strand
GTCGCACAAATACAATGCCAATTTAATGCGTGGAATTCATCTTGCCAATGGCATTCTTCATTGTTTAAATTAAGTAATAAAACATATCTCCGATTTTTGTGCTCAAACTTCTTAAGTTTATCCATCATCGAAAAGCTACTCCTGATAAATAAATTGGTGAATATGCATAATGAATAACCGAATAACCGAATAACCGAATAACCGAATAAATTATAGGTCATAACCCCTTACTCCGCCCCCCTCTCTCCTTGCTTTAGCAACCTCTGATATAGTTGAATATGGCGTTGAATATGGCGTTGAATATGGCGTTGCTTATCTCAAGCTTTGAGTGAGTTCGATCTAAGCAACAGAAAAATATCACAATAATTTACGGCAATTAATTTGGAAGTTTTCTTCTATCTAAAATAAAACGATATATTGCGTTAAGTAATTAACAGAGTAATTAGTTGTTTGAGACATTGATCACGTTTTTAGTGAGAAGCTCTGACTTCAAGGTGCTAGTTGTAGACTGACTATTCTGCTCTTTGCTATCCAATATACCAATATACCAATATACCAATATACCAATATACCAATATACAAACATCATCCAAAATCCTGGAGTCAGGTAAGTCATTTTTTCGTTCAGCCCTGTATAACGATTTAAATTAGGATTAAGAGCATCAGTTAACTGCGATTCACTGTAGAGAGTTCTACGCGCTAGCTCAGCTTGTAATTGCTTGGGGATAGTTAAGCGAATATATCGCATACCATGGCAATTTTTCAGAATAGGACATTTTCGACATTAACTTGCACACTTAAAAAAGAAATTGGCACAAAGATAAGTGAGTAAGTTGGAGATAGAAGCTTAATATACCTTTTCTCATTGTTTAGAAACGAAAAAGTCCTAACGACTTCTCGTTAGGGCTTCATCTGAATGTGGCAGGGGTGGAGAGGTTCGAACTCCCAATATACGGATTTGGAATCCCTGACCTACGGTGTGTTCTACTTATATACAGTTATATTTAGGTAGCAAAAACTCATGGATTATAAGGATTAACTTTGCAGTAGTTATATTTTAATATGCACGGGAACTGCATTTTATCTAAGTACGCATCTGTATACTGGTGGGATTTTCAGTTACACATAACAGGTGTTACGAACATACATAATAGTAGGCGTAACTTGAACTACGAACACAATCCTGATGTTAGCGATGTTCAATTTATAGAGCTCTATCCCCCCCCTATTTACAATCTAAAGTCCTAAGTTGCATCCGCCCCCTGTATTTACTAGCTTGAGCATGAGTGCAACCTATATCAAGAATGGCTCCATTTTACGTTCATGTTACGATTTGTTACATGAAAGCGGTTTCTTTTTGTGTATTTGATCACTTTTTAATCGATAAATTACTTTTAGAATACAGTTTGAGGATAAAAGTTAATATTTGATAGATTATTTGTCTATTAAACAAACAAATAAGAGGTGTTTTAGTTATTTGTCTCTGAATACATCATTTATCGACAAAAAATCATGAAACCGGTTTCATTTGATTCGAATTGCTCATTCAACATTGCAATCTGAAGTAGATGGAATTAGCGAATATGCCTTTACCTGGTATTAGGATCGTTTAATAAAGATCCTTGTTATCACTTAAAGGACTCTATTATCTTCACTTGAAAATTCGTATTTCCGAAGCTGACCATCGACAAGAAAGCTTCTTAATCTATTGAAATTTAAGTATTAAAAGGATGTAACTAATGCACCATAAAAAATCTATATTGTCATGTTTTGTAACAATGGCATTATTAACAGGCGCGAATACAACGATCATCGCGTCACCACTGAATCCAAACGATCTAATTAATACATCATCAATTGAAAAAGAATCCTCAAATAAAGAAGACAAAAAAGCTCAAAAAGAAAAAGACAAAGCGGAAAAAAAAGCACAGAAGGAAAAAGATAAAGCGGCAAAAAAAGCAGCTAAAAATGCCAAGGTTCCATATTTTGAAGACTGGCCTCAAATAAACAGCGCAGTTGCAAAAGATGAAGCAATTGAAAGTGCTGTTGCAGCGATCGTTGCACAAATGACATTAGAAGAAAAAGTTGGTCAGATGGTTCAGCCAGATCTTCGAGAAGTTACCCCTGAAGAAGCAAAACAATATAAATTAGGTTCGTTATTAAATGGTGGCGGTGGATGGCCTGACGGTAATAAGTATGCCACTGCTCAAGATTGGGCTGACGAAGCTGATAAATTTTACAATGCACTTGAAGAAGCTTATGTAGACCGTGGTTTTAGAATTCCATTTATGTGGGCCACAGACGCCGTTCATGGACATAATAATGTGTTTACTGCCACAGTTTTTCCTCACAATATAGGTTTAGGCGCAGCAAATAACCCTGAATTAATTAAACGAATTGGCGAAGCAACCGCTCTTGAAATTTCAGCGACTGGTCTTGACTGGACATTTGCGCCAACCGTTGCTTCACCACGAGATTATCGTTGGGGTCGTGTTTATGAAGGTTACTCAGAAGATCCTGAAATAATTTACCAGTTTGCAGGACAAATGGTTGAGGGTTTACAAGGCGGTAGCGAAGGCCTGAAGGGACAAACTAATGTTATTTCCAATGTTAAGCACTGGGTCGGTGACGGTGGTACTTTAGATGGTGTCGACCGTGGTGAAAACCATTATACAGAAGAGTATCTACGTAATATCCATGCAACGGGTTATTTCTCTGGTTTAGAGGCTGGTGCGCAAGTGGTTATGAGTTCATTTAATTCATGGCATAATCCTGCAAACTACGATCAGAATGAAGGCGATGAACGCCCTACTTATAATTATAAACTGCATGGTAGTAAATACCTGCTGAATGATATTTTAAAAGAAAAAATGGGTTTTGATGGTCTTATTGTCACTGATTGGAATGGCCAAAATGAAATTGATGGCTGTACTGCCGCTAATTGCCCGGAAGCTGTTAATGCTGGTAATGATGTATTTATGGTGACAGCGAAAAATGACTGGCAGGCTTTCTATAGCAATGTAATTGATCAGGTAAATGATGGAACGATTTCAATGGATCGTATTGATGATGCGGTAACACGTATTCTACGAGTGAAAATGCGTGCCAACCTTTGGGAAAAACCAAAACCTTCAGAACGTCAACTAGCTGGTAACGCAGAAATTTTAGGTGCAGATGCACATAGAGCGATTGCAAGACAAGCGGTAAGTGAGTCACTGGTTTTACTGAAAAATAATGACAGTGTTCTACCTTTAAGCAAAGACGCGTCTTATATAATAACGGGTAGCGCAGCCAATGATATCCAAAAACAAACGGGTGGTTGGAGCTTAACTTGGCAAGGTACTGAAAACACAATCGAAGATGACTTCCCTGGTGCGACAACTATGTTAATGGCACTAGAAGAAGTAGTCGGCAGCGAGAATGTGTATACAGCTCAAGCCGATGCACCGGCAGATGCAATTGCAATTGTCGTTATTGGTGAAAACCCTTATGCAGAAATGTTTGGGGATATTAAATCAACACAAACACTTGAGTTCTCATCGCTAGATTCATCTTATGCTGCTGACTTACAAACAGTTCAAGAAATGAAACAAGCTGGGCATAAAGTTGTTACTGTGTTCTATTCAGGCCGTCCTCTTTATGTAAATGAAGAAATTAACGCATCCGATGCCTTTGTAGCCGCATGGTTACCAGGTACAGAAGCGGGTGGTATAACAGATGTATTATTTGCAGATAATGGTGCTGATTTTAAAGGTCGCCTATCTTATTCTTGGCCTATGAAAGTCTGCTCGACGACAATCAATCGCCATGCGCCAAACCTCATTGACTATATAACTCCTATTGATGGTATCACTGGGGAGTTGATTGAACAAGACATCGAAGGTGAGCATAAACCACTGTTCCCATATGGTTATGGATTAGGGTATGCCTCAAGCACGACGCAATCTGTAGAAACTGATCTTGATAATTTAGAACTTGATGAAAGAGACTATGGTTGTGGTCAATCTGAACCAGATAATGGTGTTGCCACTGTTAACTTAGAAGTTTATGGCAGTCAATCAGCCGGTGAATTTACTGCTCGTATAGCAGGGAGTGCAAATGGTTGGTCTGGTGTCGAGGTTTCAAACGGCATGGAGACGACAATAGGGTCTTTAACTACCACGCCAATTAACTATAAACTCCAGCAGGATGCAATCAATGTTGTGTTTAGCGGAGAGTCGCCTGCACAGGTTTATATGCAGACTGGCGATGAAAAAGGGGTAGATAAAAATAGTTACTCTAATGCAGATGCAACATTGCAATTTGATATCGATATGAAATCTAGCGCACCTGAAAGTTTAGTGCTAGCTGCGCATTGTGAGTGGCCATGTTTGGGTGAAGTGCAAATAAACAAGGTCTTACCAG
>JBALXF010000295.1:0-4410 GCA_036961085.1 Psychromonas sp. | reverse complement strand
GTATTTGATAAAGCAACATTTGCTCATTTAGTTGAAGTAGCTAAAAAAGCATTAGCTTAATCATTTAGTTTGATAGGTTATTGAAGGAGACATTGTGTCTCCTTTTTTTTGCTTAAAATTTAACATTCATTTTGTAATGATATTTAGCTGACAAATTTAACCAAATTACTACATCATGGTGACGGTTGTAATATAAGTGTCATAAAAGTGCACTATAATGCGATATTAAATTATCATGGGATTAGTGAATGGGACTAAATTTATCAAAGACGTTACTTGTTAATAAAAAACGTGCTTTAAAAGATAAATTGTTTACCTGCAGTATAACAACTGGTGGGCTGCTAGTATTAGTTACGCTATTACTTATTTTTGTATATTTGCTATATATCATTTTACCTATTTTTTATCCCGCAAAAATAGATCTGCAAGCTAACATTCCACATTATAAGAGCCAAAACAATCTTGCACTTGGCTTCCAAAAACAAAATACGCTTGCTTATCAAATATCTGATTCGGGTTTTTTATCTTTCCAGTCATTGACGGGAAAAGATCAAGGCAAGGAATTATTGAAACAACAAGTTGTTAATGAATATTCTGCATTTTCAAAAGCAACTTCAAGCAATAGCTTTTTGTTTGCAGATAAACAAGGGCAGTTTATTATTTTTAAACCTGGCTTTGAAAATTCATACATTGATAACGTCGCTAAAACTATCCCAAACATTCAGTATCCGCTAGGCAAAAATAAACGCCAACTTGATTCAAAACAGCAATCAATTTCTGCTGTTGCTTTTGAAATGAATCAGAACGCGACAGCTATTGCTGCTATAACGGAAGATCATCGCCTAATTTTTATGTTATTAACAGAAACGGATAATTCACAATCAAATCAACAAAAATGGCTAGAAAACAGTATTGAACTGCCAATTAGCAGCAATTCAGTTGATCAAATGATGTTGAGTCCTGATCTCAAGAATTTATTTGTCCGCTCAGCCAATATTATTGATATTTATGACCTTTCTGATTTAGATGATGTAAAAATAAAGTCATCATTGACGTTCACAACTAAGGTGAATGACATGCAGTTATTATCTGGGGCAAGTTCATTAATTGTTGCACAAGATAATGGTGTGGTTAGTCAATGGTTTGAAGTATTAAAAGAAGAGAAGCGTGTATTTATCCGGATACGTGAATTCCAAGGTAGTGAAAATATCACTTCTATTGTCGCTGAAAAATACCGCAAGGTATTTTATACGATAGACCAAAAGGGATATTTGTCGGCATTCCATGCAACCAGTAATACACAGCTTTTACATGAAAAAATAAGTACTAGTAAAGAAACTCAGATAATGTTGTCTGCCGATGCAACCGCATTATTGGTTGCAGATAAAAATAACCTAGAAACTTATTCAATTGAAAACCCTCATCCTGAAATAACTTGGTCATCTTTATGGTATGAAATTTGGTATGAAGATTATCCTGAGCCAGCATATTTGTGGCAATCGACATCAACCAGTGATGAATTTGAAGCTAAAATGAGTTTGATTCCAATTACTTTTGGTACGATTAAAGCTGCATTATATGCGATGCTCATTGCTGTACCCATTGCAATATCTGGTGCAATTTATACTGCATATTTTATGTCACCGAGTGCTCGTTCATTTATTAAACCTACGATTGAAATCATGGAAGCGTTACCGACTGTGATATTGGGCTTCCTTGCTGGTTTATGGTTAGCGCCGATAATTGAAAATAATTTACCTGGCGTTATTCTAATGGCTTTTGGCCTACCTATTAGTGTACTGTTTTTTGCACTAATTTGGACGACCTTACCAATAAAAGTTAAACAGTTGATTCCGGTTGGCTATCACTCTTTATTTCTTATTCCAGTGATATTGCTGGTTGCTTATGTATCCATGAATTTGAGTAGTCCACTTGAAATTTGGTTATTTGATGGTGATGCGCGCGTGTTTATTACCAATGAATTAGGCATAGACTTCAATCAACGTAATGCATTAGTGATAGGAATTGCAATGGGATTTGCAGTTATCCCGACTATTTTCACTATTGCCGAAGATGCAATTTTTAGTGTACCTAAGAGTTTTACTATGGGGTCATTAGCTTTAGGGGCAACAGAGTGGCAAACCTTAATAAAAGTGGTCTTGCTGACGGCTAGTCCAGGTATTTTCTCAGCGGTAATGATGGGCGCGGGGCGTGCGATTGGTGAAACCATGATCGTGTTGATGGCAACAGGTAATACACCAATTATGGATTGGAATATTTTTGAAGGTATGCGTACATTATCGGCCACGATCGCGATAGAAATTCCAGAGTCTGAGGTCGGTAGTTCACACTATCGAGTACTCTTTTTAGCTGCTTTTGTTCTGTTTATTTTTACATTCTTGTTTAATACGATTGCAGAGCTTATTCGTCAACGTTTGCGTACAAAATATTCAAGTTTATAGGTAGAAAACACACAATGAATAAATGGTTTAAGTCAGGTACGCCTTGGATTTGGTTAACAGGTAGTGCGGTTAGTATCAGTTTAATCGCTGTTATTGGCATATTTCTTCTGCTTGGATGGAAAGGGCTGAGCCATTTTTGGCCAAATTCAGTATATGAATTTTCAGTTGTTGATCAAGATGTTAAGCAATATACGGTTATAGGTGAAATCTACGATCAAGAAATTGTTTCGAAGCAGCGTTTAATTGCATCTGGGATCAACGATTTAGATAATAGTAAAACTGAATTCACTCGTTTTCTGATTAAAATTGGTAACAGAGAATTAGTTGATTTAGATTTTGTATGGGTACTTGAAACTACTATTTCAGAGAGCGTACCAGCTCAAGATTTAGCCGTATTTGAACGTACTAATAATGGCAATTTTTACGGTTATATTGAATCGATACAAGAACATAATAAAACCAAGAATTTTTCTTCGGAGCAGTTTACAAATGAATTACAAAAGCGAATTAAAAGGGTTGCTGACCTTAAAGAAAAAGAAAAATTAATAGTTAAAAAATCTCTTTCAAAACTAAATATTGCTTTAGAAGATAATAGGCTGAATAAGCGAAAACTTGAATTAGATGGATTACTTAGCGAACAACTTAAATTAGACCTACAAGTTGAAAGGCAAAGCCTACATGCAAAATATTTAAAATTTGAACAGCAAATTGATGATTATCGATCTCAAGCTCAGCGAGATAGTGTAATTGTTCGTGACATGACGGGGGCTAAAGTCACACTACCTCTATCAAACTTACTTGCTGTCTACTTTCCGAATGATATGGGACTAAATGATAAAATAACACATTGGTTTAATGGCGTAATAGATTTTGTAATGGATGAGCCACGCGAAGCAAATACCGAAGGAGGCGTTTTCCCTGCTATTTTTGGTACTGTACTGATGGTGATATTGATGGCAATTATCGTTACCCCATTTGGTGTTTTAGCTGCAATTTATCTACATGAGTATGCCAAGGATAATTTTTTAACAAAATTCATCCGTATTTCTGTGATTAATTTAGCGGGGGTACCATCAATTGTTTACGGTGTGTTTGGGTTAGGCTTTTTTGTTTACATAATTGGTGGCAGTATAGACCAGCTATTATACGAGGAAGCATTACCAGCAGCTACTTTTGGCTCTCCAGGCGTATTATGGGCTGCTTTAACACTGGCTATATTAACATTACCTGTTGTTATTGTTTCTACTGAGGAGGGGCTGAGTCGTATACCTGGTTCATTACGAGAAGCATCTTTAGCGCTAGGCGCGACTAAATCCGAAACATTATGGCGAGTTATTATTCCGATGGCTAGTCCTGCAATTATGACCGGACTAATTTTAGCAATTGCACGTGCGGCAGGTGAAGTAGCACCACTTATGTTAGTTGGCGTAGTGAAGATGGCACCGGCGTTACCGGTTGATGATATTTTTCCATATTTGCATTTAGAAAGAAAGTTTATGCACCTTGGTTATCATATTTATGATGTTGGGTTTCAAAGCCCGAATGTTGAAGCGACACGTCCATTGGTTTACGCGACTTCGTTTCTTTTAGTGACTGTGATTATTGGTCTTAATCTAGCGGCTATTGCTTTGCGAAATAATTTACGTGAAAAATATAAATCTTTTGAGCATTAATTACCTGATAACAATAAATAATAAATAATAAGTAATGCGCAGTAACAACATAATACAAAATGGCTCGACATAGCAGGTTAGGAATACAATGATTAGATTAAATAACTCGGGTCATCCATTTACATCAGTGAATGATTTAGATGAAAAAAATACAGCGATAGAAATTAAAAATTTGAATTTATTTTATGGTCAAAAACAAGCATTGTTTGATATTTCAATGAAGATACCAAAACATAAGATAACTGCATTTATCGGTCCCTCTGGATGTGGTAAAT
>JBALXF010000294.1:0-4423 GCA_036961085.1 Psychromonas sp. | reverse complement strand
CTGTTGAACAAGCTGATCGTTTAGTGACAGCTAAAGGTGAATGGTTACTATTTAAATCAGAAGTTAAAGGAAAAGCAGTTGCTGAATTAGTGCCTGCTATTGCTGCTGATGCACTTGCTAAGCTACCTATTGCCAAGCCAATGCGTTGGGGCTCTGAATCAACACAATTTATCCGTCCAGTGCATACTGTTTGTATGTTATTTGGAAAGCAATTAATCCAAGGTGAGCTTTTAGGAGTTGAATCTGATCGTACGATTAAAGGTCACCGTTTCTTAGGTGAAGCTGAATTAACCATTAATCACGCAGACGATTATGAAGCATTACTTGATAATAGCGGCAAAGTTATTGCAGATTACGAACGCCGTAAAGCGATTATCCGTGAGCAAGTTGAAGCATTAGCTGCTCACGAAAATGGTGTTGCTGCAATTGATGAAGCGTTACTTGAAGAAGTTACATCATTGGTTGAATGGCCAGTTACATTAGTGGGTTCTTTCGATGAGAAATTCTTAGACGTTCCTTCTG
This sequence comes from Psychromonas sp., assembly GCA_036961085.1. Taxonomy (GTDB): domain Bacteria; phylum Pseudomonadota; class Gammaproteobacteria; order Enterobacterales; family Psychromonadaceae; genus Psychromonas. Next base: position 3,901 of record JBALXF010000294.1, on the reverse strand, counting down.
AAGCACTTATTTACACAATGAAAGATCATCAAAAATACTTCCCAGTATTAGATAAAGAAGGTAATTTATTACCGCGCTTTATCTTTGTTTCTAACATTGTAAGTCGCGATCCTGCACAAGTTATTGAAGGTAACGAAAAAGTAGTTCGTCCTCGTTTAGCAGATGCAGAATTCTTCTTTGAAACAGATAAGAAGAAAACATTAGCAAGTCGTTTAGAGTCTCTTTCAACTGTGCTTTTCCAGAAACAGCTGGGTACGTTAAAAGAAAAATCTGAGCGTATTTCTAATATTGCTGAAGACATTGCACTACAAATCAAAGCTGATACTAAACATGCACAACGTGCTGGTTTACTTTCAAAAACTGATTTAATGACTGAAATGGTTTTAGAGTGTCCAGATGTTCAAGGTATTATGGGCATGTACTACGCCCGTTTTGATGGTGAAGCAGAAGAAGTTGCAATTGCACTTAATGAGCAATACCTGCCACGTTTTGCTGGCGATAAACTGCCAACATCTTTAGTCGCTTGTGCTGTTTCTCTTGCTGATAAATTAGATACACTTGTTGGTATCTTTGGTATTGGTCAAGCACCAAAAGGTACAGCTGATCCATTTGCACTTCGTCGTGCTGCGATAGGTCTGCTACGTATCATTAAAGATAAACAGCTAGATCTAGATATCGTTGAATTAGTTGAAATTGCTAAAACACAATATACTGATAAATTAACTAACGCTAACGTTGTTAACGATGTGGTTGATTTCTTGTTCGCGCGTTTCCGTGCAACGTATCAAGCAAATGGTTTTAGTGTCGAACTGATTCAATCAGTATTAGATCGCCGCCCAACTAAGCCTGTTGATTTTGAAAAACGAATTCAAGCCGTTGCTAAATTCCAAGAGCTTCCTGAAGCACAGCCAATCGCTGCAGCTAACAAACGTATTTCAAATATCCTTGCGAAAGTAAAAGTTGAAATTTATACCGATGTGGACAATTCTTTACTTACTGAAGGCGCAGAAATTGCATTAGCCGAAATTTTAGGCTCTCTAGAAGTGAAGCTAAGCCCTTTATTTAAAGACGGAGACTACGAGTCAGCCTTGTTCGAACTCGCTAGTCTACAAGCTCCTGTGGACGCATTCTTCGATAGCGTAATGGTTATGGCTGATGATCCTGCAGTAAAAGCTAATAGATTAGCTATTTTAAATCGTTTACGTAATTTATTCTTACAAGTAGCAGATGTATCTGTTTTGTAAGTTTTAAGGTTAAACTGCACTAGATTGTCATTGGTGCAGGTATATGATGATTAATAAAAGCTCAGAATTTCCTGAGCTTTTTTGTTTCACGTGGAACTTAGATTGAATAGAATTAAACATAGGTTCCAGGTGAAAATGATTATTTGTACTCATCTCTTAACATCTGGTTAAGAAAATAAAGCTTCGATGGATTCGCTATTATCTTATTAAGAGCAGAGTTTATTTGACAACAAGACAACCATGTTTCATGTGAAACAATATTCATATCGTTAAGGAACAGAAATGCCTTACTCAATTTTTGGAAATAAATTTACGCAACACTCAGGCATCACTGAATTAATGGATGACCTTAATGAAGGAGTTAAAGGTGGTGATGAGATATTGATGCTAGGCGGTGGAAATCCGGCTGCAATCCCTGAAGTGCAAGAAAGATTAAATGAACTAATGCAACAGTTATTAGACGAAGGTAAGTTATTAGACACCCTCGCAAACTATGATGGACCACAGGGAAAAAATACATTTATTAATGCACTTGTTGAGTTATTTAATGATTTATATGGATGGGATTTATCAGCTCAAAATATCATGTTAACCAATGGTAGTCAGAATGCATTCTTCTATCTGTTTAACCTTTTAGGTGGTAATTTCAGTGGAGATAAAAACAAAAAAGTACTTTTTCCATTAGCGCCAGAATACATTGGCTATGCAGATGCGAGTGTTTCGGAAGAAGCTTTTGTTGCCGTTAGACCCAAAATAACTGAGTTGGATAATGGTCTATTTAAGTATCATGTCGATTTTGATGCATTAAAAATAGATGATGATATAGGTGCTATTTGTGTTTCTCGCCCGACAAATCCAACCGGTAATGTATTAACTGACGAAGAAGTTAAGCACCTTGATCAATTAGCAAGAGAAAACAATATACCACTTATTATCGATAATGCTTATGGTATGCCTTTCCCAAATATTATCTTTTCAGAAGCAACACCATTCTGGAACAATAATACTATTCTTTGCCTTAGCTTATCAAAATTTGGTTTACCTGGTTCTCGTTGCGGTATCGTTATTGCCAATGAAACAATCATTAAAGCTATGAATAATCTATCTGGAATAATGGCATTATCACCAGGTGGTATTGGTCCTGAAATCGCTTTACCATTGGTAAAATCGAAAGAAATAATCGAGCTGAGTAATAACGTAATTAGACCTTTTTATCTTAGCAAAGCAGAAAAGGCGATTGCTTTATTGCAGTCTAAAATTACCTCTCCTAAGTTTAAAATTCATAAAGCTGAAGGTGCATTATTTCTTTGGTTGTGGTTTAAAGACTTACCTATTTCATCAAATGAACTCTATAAAAAATTAAAAGAAAAGGGATTATTGATTGTCTCTGGCCATTACTTTTTCCCTGGTTTAGATCAAGATTGGCAACATACACAAGAATGTATTCGACTTAATTATGCACAAGATGACGATGTTGTTGAACGTGGCGTAACCATATTAGCTGATACAATTAATGAGTTATATTCAGAAAATTAGAAAAGTTATTTGACCATATTTTATGGTGTTTCACGTGGAACAGAGTAACCAATTAATAAGTAACTAAGTAATATGCTTATGTAAATGACTCAGGTTATCTTTTGCAAAAAACTTAAAAATACTACCTCAGAGATCATAGAAAGCGCTGTACGCTACACCGAGGAAAAGCTAAACAGTCTTAATAAGCTGACTAATGCTTGTTTAGTATTTTCCTCTATTAACTCAGTTAATAAAGAATAACTAAAATAACGTTTTGTAGTTTGATGAATAGTTTGTGGTAAATTTTAAGTGATTTTAATTCTTTTTCATTTTTACCTGAGTTAAATGAATAAGCAATAATCGAAAGGTGTTTTGCGTTAAAGCCTATCATTCTATTTGGAAATTAGGTTTTTTATATAACTCAGAGATTACTATTAAATTTATCTAAAAATACAATCTAAAAACCAGCTATTCGCTGGTTTTTTTATGGATAAGTAAAACTCAAACTGATTTAGAATTTTCCACTTATCTACTTACCTACCCAGTCAAAACATCGGTTAAAAACTCAGTTATATAAAATGTATTGTTCATTATATTTTATAAATATAAAAACTAAATACCGTATCTTCTATTGAAGCGTTACTCTCTGCATACGACGCCTAAGTAGATAACTCAACACATACTATCAATAGTATTAATCAAGCTCTCCTAGCCTCTTTGAGTTGCTTATGTAGCATGCAAACTACAGCTTACATTTTAAAGTTCAGTATGTGCGTACAGATAATTATTTAACCTATGATCTGAATATCAAGTAACTTATAAAAACGAATTAGATAAGTCTACAAATACAGGGATCATAATCAGCGAAATAATTCTATTTTGTATAGCAACAAATGCTTTCATATATAGAGGTCGTACTGGCTTAATTTAGTACAAAATATACTTAGATTTAAAGTTGGATATAAGCGAATGTGTAGATGAGTTGAACCAGCAACTTATTTATTGATGAAAGTTAACTAGATATACCCATGTTACCTCAAGATGCTTTGTCAGGCACAAGCTAGGTAACCTCAGCTCGGGATAAAAATTCAATTAAGTTGAACTAAAAGTGCATTTACCGATCAGATCTATAAGCCTATTAT
>JBALXF010000293.1:1719-4433 GCA_036961085.1 Psychromonas sp. | reverse complement strand
TCATAGCGCTAGATATCGAAGAGGGTATGGAGATTTCCTATGCACGTAAATTGGACTGTGATTAAGACTTGTTAATTAAACTAAAAAAGTAGCTAAGCCGTTTATTGCTTAAGGCTTAGCGTTACTTTTTATTTTCAAAGGAGGCAAGTTCATTTTTGATAAACCAACTAGAAGGGTTGATTAAGCATAACCCACATAGCAGAACCTTCATCACCAAATGCCATTTCAAAACGAACAGGGACATTGGCAGCTAACGCACGAAGACTAAAGCCTACGTCGTATTTTACGTCTGAAAATAGTGTGCCAAGATTATATTCTGGGGCAACACGGCCAGCTTCAACAAACAATACGGTTTGGAACCAATCAATGGCAATAGGGTTCCATTTTTGATCTCGCATAGGGTTAAGTATTGGAATTAAGCGATATTCAACTGCACCATATATTGCCGCTTTATCATTAAAACGGTTACTGTCGTATGCACGCATTCTACTCCAGCCACCGAGACGAGCACCTTCCCACATAGGCGTTTGATTTTTATCTAGTAAACCATTTTCATTTAATTTTTCAGAGCTATCCCAAGAGGGGGAATAAGCAGTCCAAGCATTCACTGCGATGACGTTTTGTCGTGTCCATGAAAAGTTATCGAGTTCAAAATAATGTGAATAATCTAATTCAAGTGCATTCCAGCTTTGGGTTGAATTACCTAAGCCAAAATCAGCTGAGACTTTCCCTAAAATGTTATAACCGCGACTGGGGTTTTTTGCATAATCAGTATTATCATGTTCTAAGTAGACGCGCATACCGTTGGTGTTGAGAGAGGGCTCTTCAATAAATTTATCAGCACTCCATTTAGTATAAAAAATCTCAGTGCCGACAACGGTCTGGCCCGTGCTAAAAATGCTACCACCACCATATTTTGAGCGATTCACCGGTATGCCATGGTTTAATTCCACAACTGGTAAGGCATTCCTACGACTTTCTCCCCAAGGTAAAACATAACGAATATCCGCTTCAAACCAGTTGTTATAGCCTTGAGTTTGTAATGGACTATTAGAGGGGGGGGTATCTATATTTTTAACTGAATCATTGCTACCATCAAGATATAAACGTTGGTTAGGGTAGTAAGCATAACTACCCATTCCACTGATAAAAAGACGATCTGAAAAAGATGTTTGATAGCCATTAATTGCGAACACCCCGCCTTTAGTGCGTGCTTCTTCAGGATCATTAGAGCCTAAGTCTTGTACTTCTAAACTTTCACCCGCAAATAAGGTCGCAACAATGGTCATTTGAGGTTGTATAAAACCATCAAAAATACCAACCGCCCCCACAGTTAGCCCCATACTATCTGAGCTGAAAACATACGGTAAAACAATCCATGAACGTTGTTTTTCTTCTAAAACATGTACTTTTTTGTACAGATATTCACTCGCTATAGCGAGGTTTGGAATGGCGATAAAGCTAGCCAAAAAAATTGTTTTAAATACGAGTTTTTTAAAAAAACACTGAGTTGATGTGGGCAACATAAAGTCCATTTTATCTATTAGTAATCTATTTTAGGGGGTATAACGTTCAATATTAGAGTAATTTTGTTATACTACTGCGTCATCTTTATTTTATTTTATAATATTTGAAATTAACAATATTTAGCTAATTATAAATATAGTAAGAATAAGCGGTTTAATGTTTTTATTAGTCAAAATAGTGATGTGTTAAACGAAAGTGAATAAATCAACTATTTATAGATGATACTTAATGCGATAAATAAGCAATAAGAAACAAAACTCCTTCATCATTTATGTGAAGGACGTTATGCTTTCAATATATTTAGCTGAAAAATGCAGCTTCATTGGAATTGGTTTTAAAAGGATATAAAAGTGAAAAAATTAGCGATAAGTGTACTTTGCGCCGCGGGTTTATTAGCGACTGCAACAACAGCTAATGCTGCAAAATTTGGTTTTGGGTTTGATCAAGGCTTTGGTGTTGCTGCACAGTTTAACAATATTAATGCTTTCATCGGTAATGATGGGATCAGTGGTGATTATATATTCAGACAGGGCTCATTTGGTTCAGATGTACCGTTTAATTGGTATGTTGGCGGTGGTGCTTTTTATGATTGGGATGGTAATAATGAATTTGGTGTGAGATTACCTCTAGGTCTAACAATACCATTTGCCCAAAATTGGGATGTATATGGTCAGGTATCACCTGATCTTGCATACCGTGATAAGCATGATGATTTTGAATTTGGTGTGTCGGCAGCATTGGGTATTCGCTACGCATTCTAAATTTATTTGAAATAGCCTTTAACATATTGGTTAAGGGCTATTACACAGCTAAGCATCTATTTTAGTCCGTTAGATAATCTATAGTAATTTCTTTTATCCTATTCCTCCCGCTTGTTATATTCATTTTTCTCCATTATTTTTGATGCAATAATTTGCCATTGCTAGTTCGAATAATAAATCTGCATTACAGTTAATATTTCTGTTTATTAAAGACCCGTAACTGATAAAGTAAAAAATAATCTAGTATGGATAGCGCTTTTATAACAAAATAGTGACAAAATTTTCTAATGAAATAGATGCTAAAACAGTTTTATTATCTATTTGTAATAACTATATCTTTACAGGAGTTTAGCAATGAGCACAGTTTCAAAAGTATTGATGGCAGAAGGTGGTCCCGAATTTTCTCAACTTGTACAAGGATATTGG
>JBALXF010000293.1:0-1709 GCA_036961085.1 Psychromonas sp. | reverse complement strand
ATTGACTTAGGTATTACGACAGTTGATCATGCCGCGATTTATGATGCTGGGCATTGTGAGACTCTATTTGGTGAAGCGCTAAAACTAGATCCTGCAATTCGAGATCAAATCGAAATTGTTTCTAAGTTTGGCATCAATGGCATTGCAACCAATGAAACTGAGAAGCGCGTTTCCCATTACGATAGTAGTAAAACGGCAATTTTAGAGTCAACGGATAATTCATTACGCCGCTTGGGTGTGGAACAGTTAGATGTATTGTTAGTGCATAGACCTGATTTTTTAATGGATGCCGATCAAGTTGCAGACGCGTTTTCTGAATTAAAACAAAGTGGTAAAGTGACGCATTTTGGTGTGTCGAATTTTACTCCCTCGCAATTTAGCCTATTACAATCTCGTTTAGATAAACCGTTAGTGACTAATCAAGTTGAGTTGAACCCTATTAACTTTGACGTGATCTCTGATGGGACATTAGACCAATTACAGCAACACCGAGTACGTCCGATGGCATGGTCATGTTTAGCTGGTGGAAATATTTTCTCGGCACAAACTGAGCAAGCACAAAGGTTACGTGCAGCACTAACCGAATTGGCTGATGAATTAGGTGCAAAATCTATTGATCAGGTTATTTATGCGTGGGTACTACAACACCCATCGAATCCTGTCGCATTATTAGGTACTGGCAATATTGGCCGTGTTGAAGATGCTGTGGAAGCTTTAGCATTGAAAATGAATACAGAGCAATGGTATCGAGTTTGGGTGGCTTCTAAAGGTTTCTCAGTGCCATAGACGCTATATAAAAAATGGCTTCCCTCGACAACAATCGAAGGAAGCTATTTATAACGTCATTTTTTTAGCTAACTAAAGAAAATCCTAAATTTCCAGCAAACAGCAATAACACCACTCCCATTAAACGCTCAAATAAATAGCCATGGCTGACAAATTTACTGCGCACTTTTTGCTGAGAGAAAAAGAAAGACACGATTGAAAACCATATTGCTGTGGTTAGCGTTATCCACAGACCATAGATACTCTGTACTACTAATGGGGTATCAATACTTACAATAGTGGTAAAAATAGCAAGAAAAAACATCGTTGCTTTAGGGTTGAATAAGTTAGTCATAAAGCCAAGCATAAATGCGCGTTTGTTATGAGTCGGGTCTGCATCAATAGATATTTGTGCATCGCTTTCATTTTTTGCCTTACTAAACAGCATATTAAGACCGATATAAGTTAGATATAAAGCACCAACAACTTTCGCAATCATGAACGCAGTTTCTGACTGAGTGATAATAAAACCGATACCTAGTAATGTATAAAGTACATGCACTGAAATACCCGCCCCAATACCTAAGCTAGTTATGATTGCTGTTCTTCGGCCAAAACTAATGCTTTGTCGAATCACTACCGCAAAATCAGGCCCAGGTGAAATAACGGCCAAAAAGTGCACCAAGGTAATCATTAAAAATTCATTAAAATAAAGCGATAACATATTTCTTCCAAATAAGAGGGGGATCAATCTAAGTAATTGCCTGTTGGCCTTTGGGGACGGAGTATAATGAATTACCATTAGTCTTTCTAATGAATCATTTGATATTTTATTGAGAGAGCGATATGTCTGAACTTTATAGTTTTCCCGTGCCTTTATTAGGCTTCGCCGCTTATAGTGGTACTGGTAAAACAACCTTGTTAGAGCAGTTGATCCCTTTACT
>JBALXF010000292.1:0-4484 GCA_036961085.1 Psychromonas sp. | reverse complement strand
GAGTAATAGAAAGTGTCAGCGGCTTGTATTAATGCTCTGAAAAATATGTTGTTTAACTGTGCTCTGGTTGTGATAAGAAGAAACGATAAGACTGGTTATTAGTTTCATCTTTATAATTATAACCGAGCTCATTTAGGTGCTCTGTAAACGCATCTACATCATTAACTTCAAATCCAGCTAGAACCTGCCCGTAAGCTGCGCCATGGTTACGATAATGAAATAGCGTAATATTGGCATGGGTACCGAGTGTATTTAAAAATTTCACCAATGCATTAGGTTGTTCCGGAAACTCAAAGCTATACAAGCGTTCTTGTATTTGAGTAATCGGCGCGCCACCCACCATATAACGCACATGTGATTTCGCTATTTCATCGTGACTTAAATCAGCAACCTCATAACCGGTTTCTGATAATTTATTCACCAATAATGTAAGCTCTTCTGCACCTTGTGGTGTTCTTATACCGACAAAAATGTTGGCCGCTTTACGAGAATTAAAGCGGTAATTAAACTCAGTGATCGCACGACCATCTAATTCATTACAGAAGGCTAAAAAAGAGCCTTGTTTCTCTGGAATAGTGACCGCCAAAATACTTTCTTTTTGCTCACCTAATTCACTGCGCTCTGAAATATAACGTAAACCATGAAAGTTCACATTAGCACCACTTAAAATCGCTGCTAATTGCTCACCTTTTAATTGATGTTGCTGGCTGTATTTTTTCAACCCTGCCAGTGATAGTGCACCTGCGGTTTCTGAAATAGCGCGAGTATCTTCAAATATATCTTTGATTGCCGAGCAGATTTCATCACTATTAACTGTAATGACTTCGTCAATATATTGTTGGCATAAACGAAACGTTTCTTTACCAATGGTTTTAACCGCTACACCATCTGCAAATAGACCGACTTTACTCAGGGTAGTGGGGCTGCCATGCGCTAATGCTGCTTGCAAACAAGCGGCATCTTCAGGCTCCACTGCGATCACCTTAATATGTGGTAATAGCTGTTTAATATAAACAGCTATACCGGCCGCTAAACCGCCGCCACCGACAGGCACAAAAATTTTGTCTAAGTGTGCGTTTTGTTGCAGAAGTTCTTTGGCAACGGTCGCTTGACCGGCAATGATATCGGGGTCATCAAAAGGTGGGATAATGGTGTAGTCATGAATTTTTGCTAATTCATGGCAATGTGCATTGGCAGCATCAAAACTATCACCAAATAAAACGGTAGTCGCACCTAGGTTACGTACCGAGCTCACTTTGATTTCAGGTGTCGTTTTCGGCATGACTATCGTGGCTTTTAAACCCATCAGCTTTGCCGAAAGTGCGAGACCTTGAGCGTGATTACCTGCCGAAGCCGCAATAACACCACTTTGCTTTTGTTGTTCACTTAAAGTCGATAATTTATTATAAGCACCACGTAATTTGAAAGAGTGAACAGGCTGCAGATCTTCGCGTTTTAATAAAATATGATTATTTAAACGCAGAGACAATTTGTTTAGAGGTTGCAGTTTAGTGACAACTGCTGCTTCGTAAACTGGCGCTAATAGTATTTTTTTTAAGTATTGTGCAGCCGTTAAGTGAGACATTATTCAACAATTTCCTGTGTATCTGTATCTGTTGCAGTTACTGCTGCCATTGCATTGGTCGCGAATAATTCACCTAAACGTGTCACTGACTCTGCTTGTAAACCTTCTGCAAAATTAATCGAATCTTTCGGGAAAAGCGCAACAATAGTACTACCTAATTTAAAGCGACCCATCTCTTCACCTTTTTCAAGAACAATATTTTGACCTTTGTAATCCCAGCGCTGTATTTGTTTGCTTTTAGGTGGAACAATTGTACCGCCCCAAACCGTTTCGATACTGGCAACGATAGTTGCACCTACTAATACCATAGCCATTGGGCCTAGTTCGGTAGAAAAGATTGCCACGGCTCTTTCATTTCGAGCAAATAAGTTAGGCACGTTCTGCGCTGTTAATGGATTAACTGAGAACAGATCACCAGGAATGAAAATCATCTGTTCCAATTTACCTGTGATTGGCATATGGATACGGTGGTAGTCTTTCGGAGCAAGATAAATGGTTGAAAATAAACCATCATCAAAGGGTGCCGCAACATCATCACGACCGCCAAGTAATTCACGTAAACTAAAGTCATGGCCTTTAGCTTGAAAAATTCGACCTTGAGTAATATTACCTAATTGACTAACACAACCATCAACTGGCATTGCAAGGTTGTTTTCACCGGGAATAATTTCACGTACACCTTCGCGTAATTCTCGCGTAAAAAAATCATTAAATGTTTTAAAATGTTTCGGATCTGAGTATTTAGCTTCACTCATATCTATTTTAAATTTAGCGATAAACTTTTCAATCAGGAAGGTAGTTAATTTACCTGCTTTAGCTGCGGCTAATTTACCGGTTAAACGTGAAAGTAAATGTTTAGGTAATAAGTACTGGCCAATAATTTTAAGTTGGTCGATCATATAACTCTCTTTTTATAGATTAATTTAGCGTGTAACTAACACGCTTGATTTAATAACTGGTTAATAAGTGTTGGGATTGCGGTTACGCGCATTTTTTGCATCATCCATCGTTTCTAGGATGCGCAAAAAGCTACGGTAGCGTGAGTCATCAATTTTACCCGCTTCAACCGCTTCTACTAAGGCACATCCCGGATCAATTTGATGTTTACAATCACGGAAACGACATTCGCCTAAAAATGGGCGAAATTCAATGAATCCCGATGCGATACGTTCTGCTTCTAAATGCCACAGAGAGAATTCGCGTATACCCGGGCTGTCAATCAAATCACCACCTTCAGGGAAGTGATATAAACGCGCAGTCGTCGTAGTGTGTTTACCAAGGCCAGAAAGCTCTGATATTTCAGCTGTCACTGCTCCGACTTCGGGTAACAACATATTTAATAATGAGGTTTTACCAACGCCTGATTGACCGACAAAAATATTAATTTTATCTTTCATTGCCGCTTTTAAGTCGACTAAGCCATCACCGTGCATTGAACTATATAAAACTTGGTAACCAATATCACGGTAACTTTGTAATTCTTGTTCGATGAATTTTGCTGATTGCTCATCTAATAAATCGCTTTTGTTTAAAACGATAATCGGAGTAATACCGATATCTTCACAAGCAATTAAATAGCGATCAATAATATTACGAGAAAACTCGGGTGCTATTGAGCTCACAATGATGATGTGATCGATATTGGCTGCAATTGGCTTAATGCCGTCATAATAATCAGGACGGGTTAATACAGTGGTGCGCGGGTGTACCGCTTCGACAATACCACTAATACCGTGGAAGGCTTCGTTACCTGCACGCCAAACAACGCGATCTCCAGTTACTAAGGATTTTACGCCTCGACGAAGATTACAACGTTCGATATTACCCTTTTCATCTTCGATATCAGCATGCTGGCCAAATCTACTTATGACAATACCTTGCAGTTGTGGACCTAATTCTGATTCATCCCACTGCTTGTTATCATCTTTTTTCAAGCGCTTATTTTGATTGCTTTGTACGCGACGAACTTGATTTTTACTGAGTCGTTTCTTTTTGGTCACAGGTTTCCTTAGCTATCACTAGTGGTGTTAATACCGTATCATACGCTATTTTTTAGTTTTTTTAATATTAGCTACTATTCTGGTAGAAAAAAGGATTGCATTAGTATGAATAAAAATAATCTTGTATGGATTGATTTAGAGATGACCGGGCTAAATCCAGATAAAAATGAAATCATTGAAATCGCGACGATTGTGACTGATAGCGATCTTAATATTCTTGCAGAAGGCCCACAGTTTGTTATTCATCAAAGTAATGAAGCGCTTGATGCAATGGATGAATGGTGTACTGAGCATCATGGCAACTCAGGTTTAACAGCTCGTGTTAAAGAGAGTCAAATTAGCTGTGAACAAGCAGAGCAAGCAACATTAGAGTTTCTAGAAAAATGGGTACCAGCCGGTGCGGCACCTTTATGTGGTAATAGTATTGGTCAAGATCGTCGTTTCATGGTTAAACAGATGCCAAAACTTGAAGCGTATTTTCATTATCGTAATATCGATGTAAGTACGATAAAAGAACTAGGTATGCGTTGGGCACCCGAAATGACCAATGCACATAATAAAACGGGAACACATTTAGCATTGCAAGATATTAAAGAGTCAATTTCAGAATTACAGCATTATAGAGAACATTTTTTCAAATTTTAATGAAAATGGCTGATGCTTGCTTAAATCAAAGCAAGCTGTTTAAAAACTCGGCAAGTAAACTTTAAAGGAGCTTAAATCTTTAAAAAAAGCTTGCATTCATTCAGCCCATGTCTATAATGCGCGTCTCATAAGAAACGGACATCACCAAATGTTCAACAGTTTTTTATGAAAAATAAGATGTGATGCGGTACTAGCTCAGTTGGTAGAGCACGACCTTGCCAAGGTCGGGGTCAAGAGTTCGAGTCTCTTGTACC
>JBALXF010000291.1:0-4501 GCA_036961085.1 Psychromonas sp. | reverse complement strand
TCGTTCATTACAATACGGTGACGCGCTTGATGAATTATTAGAAGCACTTAAAAACCGTCAATCAGAACTTCACATCAAACATGGTAAATATGTGCCAATAGCGTTGAAAGTTGCTCCTGATTTAAGTGACGATGAAATTGAATCAATTGCTAAGTCATTATTGAAATATGAAATTGATGGCTTAATTGCAACCAATACCACTTTAGATCGTGAAATTATTAAAGGCATGTCACATGCTGGCGAAGCTGGTGGTTTAAGTGGTCGCCCTGTACAAAGTAAAAGTACAAAGGTGGTTGCTAAATTCGCTGAACATCTAAAAGGCGAGATCCCTATCATAGGTGTAGGTGGCATTGATGGCGTTGTCGCTGCAAAAGAAAAAATGGATGCGGGTGCAAGCTTAGTTCAAATTTATTCAGGCTTTATTTATAAAGGTCCTAGTTTAGTAAAAGATATCGTAAATAATATTTAATGCTTAATACTTATGGGTGCATGTTATAATTCTCATAATCTGGTTTCATTAACGTAAATAAAATATTATCTAAGTATGGGCAATAGCAAAGAAGTTACTGCCCATTTTTATTACCATTTAATACTCTGCCTTTAGTAATTTATAGCAACCCCCTCAATAAACCGACCATGCATTTTTTGCTATTCGACATGTCTCAAATTACCTATTTATAGCGTTGTGCAATGCAAAGTTAGCCTAGCTGAATGTTGTGTTTTTATTTATCCAATAGTAATTAATACTAAGCCTAAGCGCTATTTCAAGATAGTAAGCACTACGCTTTGATCTAAGTAAAGCCTTCAATTGCGCATACTTCCAAATTTATTAACGTTAACTAAATCACACTTTTGCTTTAGGTTGTTTTTTATACTGAATGATTTTTGGTGCATAAATATTCACTTATATGTTGTTTATACGGGTTAATATTTACTATTTTTAATTTTTATTCACTTGTATATTTTTAATATAGGTTTATTTGGTAAATGATGTTTATTCGCAACTTGAATTTCTTATGCTTTATGGATATAAAGATTCTCTTTTTGATAATTAATAGGGATTTTAATGAACACTGATACACATGTTTCCAATCGATGGTCCAGTCGATACGCATACGTTTTAGCTGCAACTGGTGCTGCCGTTGGCCTAGGTAATATATGGAAGTTCCCATATATTATGGGTGAATATGGCGGTGGCGCATTCGTTTTAGTTTACCTTTTATGTGTTTTATTTATCGGTCTACCGGTAATGATGGCAGAAGTTGTAATTGGTAAACGTGGGCGCTCAACGCCTGCAAATGCGGCTGCTCACGTAGCAAGTGAATCAGGTCATTCCTCACATTGGTCAATTATTGGCTCAATGGGTGTTTTAGCTGGTTTCTTGATTTTAAGTTTCTACGTGGTTATTGCTGGTTGGGCTGCTGCTTACGTACTATTTGCCGGTACTGGTGAATTTAGTGCTGCTGCGACAGATCCTGCAACAAATGCAGAAGCAATCGGTACACTATTTGGTGACTTAATAAGCAGTGTTCCACAGCTTCTAATCTGGTCTACTTTGACTATTGCCGCAGTTGTTTACGTTGTATCTAAAGGTGTTAAAGATGGCCTAGAAAGTGCTGTTACCTACTTGATGCCTGCTTTATTAATATTACTTGTTGGTATTATGCTGTACTCAGCGGTCGTTGGTGATTTTGCAGCTGCTTTCCACTTTATGTTTGATGTAGATTTTTCTAAACTATCTATTGAAGGTGTACTTGTTGCATTAGGTCATGCATTTTTCACCTTGAGCTTGGCATCGGGTATTATGATGATGTATGGCGCATATTTACCTAAAGGTGTGTCAATCGCGAAAACATCTATCATGATTGCGATTGCCGATACAGCAGTTGCATTGATTGCTGGTTTAGCTATTTACCCAATTGTATTTGCGCATGGCTTAGAGCCTTCTGCTGGTCCTGGTCTACTATTCGTATCACTACCTATTGCTTTTGGTTCAATGCCGTTTGGTGATTTAGTCGGTACATTATTCTTCGTGATGATCGTATTTGCTGCATTTAGTTCTGCGATTGCATTACTTGAATCTTCTACTGCTTATTTAGTAGAGCGCAAGAGTATCAGCCGAACTAAAGCTGCGATTATCGCGGGTACGGGTATCTGGATTTTAAGTCTATTAACGATATTTTCTTTCTCTGGTGCTGAATGGGCAAAACTTTCATTCGGTATGGGTGGGGATATCTTTGAATTCTTAGATTACATTACCGCAAATGTTCTCTTGCCGCTGGGTGGATTATTAATCTCTGTCTTTGCTGGTTGGATTATGAAGGTTGAAATACTAAAAGAAGAGTTTAACTTATCAGACATGCAATTCTCAATTGTACGTGTTTTGTTACGTTATGTTGCTCCACTAGGTATTATGTTTGTATTCATCAACGCAATTGGTCTATTTTAATAATTAGACTCTCATTCGTTGTTGTTAGAAACCGCTTCTCGTAAGCGGTTTTTTTATGTCTAAATTTTATGCAAATGTTCAGAAAAACAATAACTATATAAATAGTAAGCAAAAAAAAAGGTAACTCAATTGAGTTACCTTGTAGATAGTTGATAATTAAACTAGTCCATTTTTACTGCGCGTAAAATAACGAACTTTTTATTTTCTGCTAACACTTCACAGTTACCAAAGATACGTTCTAATTTATCTTCGTAATCTAAATGATGGTTACCTACAATCACTAATTCGCCATTTTCCATTAGACAGAAATGCGCATCATTAAACATACTCCAAGCGATTTGATCGGTAATCACTTGTTGCTGATGAAATGGAGGGTTACATAGAATTAAATCATAGCTGTTTTCTTGGAAGCCGACTAAACCGTTATTTACTACAAAACGTGCTTTCTCAGTTTGTTCTTCAGGTATATTTTTCATGGTATTGATACGTGCTGAATCAATTGCCATGTAAGATTCATCAATGAAGGTGATTTGCGCTTCAGGGTGTTCTTGCGAAGCTGCCATACCAACAATACCATTACCACAACCCAAATCGACAATCTTAGTGAACTCACCTTTAGGAAGGTTATCCATTAAGAAGCGACCACCAATGTCTAGGTGATTACGAGAGAATACATTGGCATGGTTGTGAATTTTCCATTTACGGCTTTCAATTTCCCAAGTTAATGCAATCTCTTTCTCAGGAACTTCACGTACATCAGGTAAGCTGAAAATTAAACGAGATTTCTTTTTAGCTAGCGATGTTTTAGTTGTACCAATATATTTTTCGAATAAGTCTAACGTGGAGTTATGGATCATATTAACTTTGCCAGCCGCAACAATGATCGTCTCAGGTGAGATCACATGGTGTAATTGCTGTAATAAAGACTCTAGGTATGCAAGTGTCTTGGGTACTTTTATCAACACTATTTTTACATTTTTTGGCATGCTTTGTAAGCTATCTTGTAACAGGACATTGCTCTCAAGGCAGTGGTTACGCTGCATGTTAAGCTTGATCGAGTTGATAGATAGGTAAGAATCAGAAACTACAGTGCGTTCAAAGTCTTTAAAGTTAACGGTTAGTGCACCAAAGCTATCATTAATGATTAACATTTGTTCATCTTCGCCAAGATGTTTTTCAAGTTCATTTTCGTTGAAGTAATTAATTAGGTATTCATCAGCTGAATCCCATGCTTGTAATGTTTCTTTTCTTGTTTTGGGGTGGCGATGTAAGATCAGATTTTTATCTGCAATCTTTAAAATATCAATCATAGAAGTAGCCTAGTTTGCATTAAATGTGGTTTAAACAAGCATTTTAGCTCGAACGCCCACTTTAAGTAAGCGATATTGTTGCCTAAGTCACAAATAAATAAATATAACTAAATTTCTATTACCCAAATCCAATAATGCATGAAACTGTTTTTTATCACTTAAAGTAGGCATAATAACGAAAATCTATCCAATCTATCCTATTTACCCATTTTAAAGGTCTCAATATGCCAATTAAAGCAGCTTTAATAGAGCGCAGTAATTCAGCTTGCGAATTATGTACATCAACTTCTAACTTATCTATTTTTGAAGTACCACCTGTCGCTGAGCCTAATTCAGATAAATCTATCTATGTTTGTGATACTTGTTTACCTCAAATTGAAAAAACCACAGACATGGACAATAACCATTGGCGTTGTCTAAATGACAGTATGTGGAGCCAAGTACCAGCGGTTCAAGTTATTGCATTTCGTATGTTAACTCGTCTTTCTGTAAGTGAAGGTTGGGCGCAAGATCTATTAGATATGATGTACATGGAAGACGAAACTAAATCATGGGCTGATTATAATGTTGCCGCAGATCAAATTGAAGAAGTTGCGCCAACACGTGATTCTAATGGTTCGGTACTAGTTGCAGGTGATAACGTAACGCTAATTAAAGATCTTGAAGTAAAAGGCGGTAACTTTACTGCTAAACGTGGTACTCCTGTGAGAAATATTTCACTAACAGATAATCCTGAGCATAT
>JBALXF010000290.1:0-4517 GCA_036961085.1 Psychromonas sp. | reverse complement strand
AACGCGTTGAGGTGAACAAAATTTAAACGGCAAAGATCAACAGGCCCTAGTATTACTCTGATAAGCCTCCTAATATTCTCTAGTTGATTTGCTACTTTTTTATCTACTTCATTTCACTTCACAAACTCAATGTGTACTAATTCTCTATATTCGGGTTAACAATAGGTAAGGTAATAATAAACTGGGTCTTAATGCCTGGTTCTGATTTCACGGTAATATTACCATTATGGCGTTTGACTATTTTTGTGCAAATAGTGAGACCAATACCTAAACCAAAATTGCCTTTTCTTTTGGTGGTGTAATTCAGTTCAAAAATCTTTTCGGCAATATGTTCCGGTATGCCAGGACCATCATCTTCAATAATGACTTGTACACAAGCATCTGTGGCATCTGCTAAATAACGAGTTGAAAGCTTTAATGTTCCTCGCTCACTCATTGCATCCATTGCGTTGGCTATAATGTTTGTCCAAACTTGTTCTAATTCAATCGGGTGGCATTCAACCAGAGGGATTTGCTCGTAGTCTTTGATGACTTCATGATTTTTTAGTTTATTTTCGAAGATAATAAGTGTTTCTTCTAATCCCTCATGAATATTAGCCGGCACTGGGGCTTCACTATCTTGACCTGCATAATGCTTCAAGCTTTTGACTAAGTCTGCAATACGAACCGCACATGAACTGCTGTTACGCAATATGGTGCCTGCTTGATGAAACTCATTTAATAGGTTTACACTTTCGCTTAAGTCGCGATTATCTTCCAAGGGAATATCTTTCCCATCTAAATCCATATTGACCAATTGCTTAGCTAATTTTTTATCTGGGACTGTGGCTAATAGAGCGTTAGTCCTTGCTCTTGTTTCTTTGGTCGATAATGGATGAATAGTTAACGCTTGCTGCAAGGTCTTTTGGGCTAGTTGTGAAAAAGGGCTGTCGTTGGTATTTTTTAATAATTCAGAAATAAGTCTTGTCAATCTATCGGAACCACGCAGGATGGCGCTTACCGGGTTATTTAATTCATGTGCAACACCCGCAATTAGTTGACCTAATACAGCCATTTTTTCATTTTCAATGATTTTTTTATAGGCAACATCTAAGGATTTTAAGCTGTCTTGTAAAGCAAGTTCAGTGGAAATGCTTTGTTGTAATTTGCGGCTGAAATCGCGTAATAATAAATTCACAAAGGGAGCAAGAAGGGTTGGATTTGATTGTGCGATTTGTGAAAAAATGGTGTTATCTATTTTTAGTACAGTGCAATCCACTAATGTTATTACGGTATTAAATGCTGGCTTTTCAGTAATGAATGACATGCCGCCAATCATTGAACCTACTCGTAGGATAGAAATGTCATGATTTTTACCATGGGTATCCCGCTTTTTAATTAAAACCTCACCTTTAGTGATAAACCACAGAAAACGGTTTTGCTCACCCTCCTGAGTCAATATATGATTGGCATTATAGTGGTGTTTAATATCTGTATTGTCATTTTTTTCGAGCATCTTAAATAAAGATTCAATGACCATATTTGATAACTCGCTGTCAGAGTACAGAGAATAATCTTGTAGCTGCTCTTTAAAGCCAGTTTTATCTCTCACTTGCTTTGAGCTGGATATGTTTTGTTCATTGAATAGTGTTTTATAGCGTCTCTGATCATCTTCTGAGTTGTTTGTATACGCTAATATTTGCTGTTGAATTGTCAGCTGTAACTTTTCAGCTGTACAGGGAAACTGTAAAAAATAATCTAGATGCCCTAGATTAGTTGCTGTAATGAGCTTTTCTAGAGATGGATTTATAGAATGGATTATTTTTCGACTTTTTTTACACAGGAAATTCTCAAACAGAGTCAGTGGATCACCATCTTTAAGGGTTTGTGCACAGAGTATTAAAGATATTTTTTGCTTATTTTTAGTAATTAATTCTTTGGCTTGTTGTAAACTTGTCGCAGTAATTAAGGTTAGATATGTAGATAATGGTGATAGGTCCTTGGTGATTTGCTCAAGCTGTTGTGGATTGCTATCAATACATAACATTACTAGCATAATTAGTGCCTTCAAGGGAAATTAGAAAATAATTATATAAGCTTCAACTTTTGATTGTAAGATACTGTTTTGCTTCGTATGATCTTGCTCATAAATGTAAGCAATAAGATTGGCGATAATGTGATTTTGTTTCGACAATGATAGCCTTATCCAACACGACACATAAAATTTAAAAAAGAGAGATTATATGAAAATAACTATGCCAGAATATGAAAATTCACAAGTGTTAGTGGTTGGTGATGTTATGTTAGATCGATACTGGCATGGCCCAACAGGGCGAATTTCTCCAGAAGCACCTGTTCCTGTGGTCAAAGTTGAATTAATCGAAGAGCGTCCAGGTGGTGCCGCTAACGTTGCGTTAAATGTCGCAGCATTGGGTGGGAATGTTAATTTAATTGGCTTAATAGGGGAAGACGAAGCCGGTGTTGCTTTGGAAAATGGGCTTAAATCTGTTCATGTAAATACGGATCTTGTCAGACTTCCTAATTTCCCAACAATTACTAAGTTACGTGTTTTAAGTCGTCATCAGCAGCTTTTACGTTTAGATTTTGAAGAAGGGTTTCATGATGTTGATAGCTCACCCATTATAGAAAAAATGAAATCTAGCCTTAATCAACAGCAAAGTGTTGTCATTCTATCTGATTATAATAAAGGCTCACTAGCCGATGTGCAGAAGATGATTGTCACGGCTAAAAAATACAATGCAAAAGTATTGGTTGATCCTAAAGGTAGCGACTTTGAGAAGTACCGTGGTGCAAGCTTGTTAACACCTAATTTATCTGAATTCGAAGCTGTAGTTGGGCACTGTAAAACAGATCAAGAGTTAGTTGATAGAGGATTAGGTTTAATTGAACAGTTTGATTTAGAAGCTTTATTAGTGACACGTAGTGAACATGGTATGACACTTTTACGAGCTAACCATGAGCCTTTGCATCTACCGACTCAAGCACAAGAAGTCTATGACGTTACCGGTGCGGGTGATACTGTCATATCGGTACTAGCTTCCTCATTGGCTGCTGGCAGCTCATTTGAACATGCTTGTATGCTAGCAAATGCTGCTGCAGGTGTTGTTGTCGGTAAAATTGGTACTTCAACGGTTAATACGATTGAATTAGCCAATGCGGTTTATAGCCAGCAAGAGATAGGTTTTGGACTGCTTTCAGAAGAGCAATTAAAACTGGCAGTGAAACTTGCACAGCACCGTGGTGAAAAAGTCGTGATGACCAATGGTTGTTTTGATATTTTGCATGCAGGACATGTTTCATATCTAAATACGGCTCGAGAGCAAGGGCAGCGTTTAATTGTCGCAGTTAACAGTGACCAATCTGTACGTGCTTGAAAGGTGAAGGACGACCAGTAAACCCAGTTGACCGTCGTATGGCCGTATTAGCCGGTTTAGGGGCTGTCGATTGGGTTATCGAATTTACAGAAGAAACACCACAACGTTTAATTTCTGAAGTATTACCTGACCTTTTAGTTAAAGGCGGGGACTATAAACCAGAGGAAATTGCGGGCGGTAAAGAAGTGATTGAGAATGGTGGAGAGGTGCGTGTTTTACAGTTCGAAGAAGGTTGTTCAACATCTGAGATTATCAAAACAATTCGTAACGAGCACTAAGATTAAAAATTTCTGGTTAAGTGTATAAAAATACTGATTAGAGAGTAATAAAAAAGGGAAGCAATAAGCTTCCCTTTTTTATGTTTGCTAGCTGAGCTAGTTATTATTGATATTGATCTGAGGTTGCTTGAGAATCTTCTTCAATTAATCCCGCAGATACATCCATAATATCTTGCTCTGATAATGTACCAGCAGAGAATTTAAGCTGTAACATATTGATGATGTAATCATAACGCGCATTGGCTAATTGATTCTCAGATGCATATAGGCTTCGTGTCGCATCTAGTACATCAACAATAGTACGTGTACCTACTTCGAAACCCGCTTCCGTCGCATCAAGTGCACTTCGTGACGAGATAACTGTTTGCTCATAGGCACGAATCGAGCTAATTGAAGAGTTTACGTTATTATAACCACTGTTAATCTGTGCTTCTGTACCACGGAATGTTTCTACAAGATCTTCACTTGCGATAACGTAGTTAAATTGTGCTTGTTTAACTAGAGATGAAGTACGACCACCCGTATAAATTGGCACATTTAAATTTAAACCAATGTTACCTGCGCTAGTATCAATGTTATTAAGAGGTCGACTATCGTAATCAGTGTTGTTGTAACCTAGATTTGCTTGTAAGTCTAAAGTCGGTTGATGACCCGTCTGTGCAAGATCAATTTCCATTCTAGCAAGTTCTTTTAGGATTCTTTTACCATGAAGATCTAAGTTGTATTCTAAGCCCTTATTACGCCAAAATTTCACATCACCTTCAAGAGTTCCAGGTGCAAAACTTTTTGTATTTAAGTAAGCAACATTATGAACATCTTCACCAGTTAACTCACGTAATGAATAATAAGTATTCTTTAGTTCATT
>JBALXF010000028.1:0-13503 GCA_036961085.1 Psychromonas sp. | reverse complement strand
CATTGGTAATTTTCAATGTTGTGTTGCATCTCTGACTCAAGTTCATCGGCGAGGTTAAGTTTGTCGTCGATGACGACTGTGCGTAAATAATCTAAACCACCTTCTAGGTTTTCTAGCCAAACAGAAGTACGTTGTAGGCGATCTGCGGTGCGAATATAAAACATCAAAAAGCGATCGATATACTTGATCAGGGTTTCTGTATTTAAGTCAGAAGCGAATAAATCACCATGACGAGGGCGCATTCCTCCGTTACCACAAACATACATATTCCAGCCTTTATCTGTTGCAATAATACCGACATCTTTGGTTTGTGCTTCTGCACATTCTCGCGTACAACCCGAGACTGCAAATTTTATTTTATGAGGAGAGCGCAGGCCTTTGTAACGGTTTTCAACGTTTATCGCTAATGCCATGCTGTCATCAACGCCATAACGACACCAGGTACTACCAACACAAGATTTCACGGTACGCACCGATTTCCCATAGGCGTGACCCGTTTCAAAACCCGCATCAATAAGTTGTTGCCAAATAACCGGTAACTCATGCAATTGTGCACCAAATAAATCGATACGTTGACCGCCAGTTATCTTGGTGTACAAATCAAATTGCTTTGCAACTTCCCCTAACACGATAAGTTTATCCGGAGTGATTTCACCGCCGGCAATACGTGGTACCACCGAATAAGTGCCATCTTTTTGAATATTGCCTAGGTATAAATCGTTACTGTCCTGTAATTCAATATGCGCATCTTCAAGGACATAGTCATTCCAGTAAGACGCTAAGATAGAACCGGCAGTGGGTTTACAAATTTCACAGCCTAAACCAGTACCATGCTGTTCTAGTAGCTGGTCAAATGTTTTGATTTTTTTAACGCGAATGATATCTGCTAGCTGTTGGCGAGAATATTCAAAATGTTCACAAAGATTGTTATTAACTTCAAAACCTAAATTAGCCAGTTCGGCATCTAAAACTTGTTTCGATAATGCCGAACAACCGCCACAGCCCGTTGATGCTTTGGTTGCATCTTTAAGGTCGCCCATTGAGCAACAGCCTGCTGCGACTGCATTTTTAATATCACCTTTTGTAACATCAAAACATGAACAGATAGCGGCTGTATCAGGTAAGGCTTCTACGCCTAAACCACTGGCTTGCTCTTCTCCTGTGCTTGGTAAGATCAATACTGCTGGGTTTTCAGGTAGGGTCATATCATTAAGTAATAGTTGTAATAGAGAGCCATAAGCTTCCGCATCACCGACTAAAACCGCACCGACTATTTTTGTGCCATCTTCAGAAACGATTAAACGTTTGTATACTTGTTCAATTTCATCATGGTAGGTATAAGATTGTGCACCAGGCGTTTTACCGTGTACTTCACCAATACTTGCGACATCAATACCCAACAATTTTAATTTAGTACTCATGTCTGCGCCATTAAATTGTAGAGGTTCACCCTTGATATGCGCAGCTGCGACTTTAGCCATTTGATATCCGGGGGCTACCAAACCAAATATTTTGTTATCCCATAACGCACATTCACCAATGGCATAAACATCATCTTCACTGGTAAGGCACTGATCATTGATGACAATACCGCCACGCTCACCAATGTCTAAATCCGATAAACGAGCAAGCTCATCTTGCGGACGAATACCTGCTGAAAATACAATGGTGTCAGTTTCAAGAAAACTTCCATCGGAAAAATTCAAACGGTAACGACAAAATAATCCATCAATAATCTCAGTGGTGGCTTTTTGGGTATGAACTTGTACGCCTAACGCTTCAATCTTATTGCGTAATAATTCACCACCGCCTTCATCTAATTGCACTGCCATCAATCGAGGTGCAAATTCAACTACATGTGTTGTTAAGCCAAGATTAGTTAGCGCATTGGCAGCTTCAAGGCCGAGTAAACCGCCGCCAATCACCACGCCAATGTCACTAATTTTGCCTGACTCAGTAATCGCTTCAAGATCGTCAATGGTACGATAAACGTGACAATGTTTTTTATCGTTACCTGGGATAGGAGGGACAAACGGAAATGACCCCGTTGCTAGCACTAACTTATCGTAACCTTCGATGCGTCCAGTTGCTGTAATAACTTGCTTATTATCTATATCAAGCTGAATCACTTTATCGTTGAGAACAAAATTAATACCATTCTCTTGGTAATAACTTTCGTCTGTTAAGGCTAAGTCTTGTGCCGTTTTCCCAGAGAAAAATGCACTTAATTGCACTCGGTCATAGGCTAGTCTAGACTCTTCTGAAAAAGTGATAACTTCATAATCAACGCCTTTGTCGGTGATAAGGGTATCGATGAACTTGTGGCCTACCATGCCATTACCAACTACTACAATTCGCTGTTTACTCATAACTTCTAAATCCTTCTATGCCATTAAGTTGTAAATCTTTCCAGTTTAAAAACTTTTGTATGTTGATTATTTATGCTGTTAATTGTGTTAGTTGATCTATTGCAAGCTCCATTGTTACCTGCTCATTGAACCATTGCAGTTGCTGTGAAAGTGCGACTACCTTGCCGATCATTATCAAAGAGGGTGATTGAACTTGCTCTTTGATAACCAATGCAGCTAATTGATTAAGTTTTCCGGTTATGACTCGTTGCTGTTCACAACAACCATTTTCGATTAAGGCAACCTCGGTATTTTCATCGAGACCTGCTTGTATTAATTGTGTTTGGATCAGTTGTGCTTTGCTCAAGCCCATATAAAAAATCAAGGTATGGTCTAATTGAGCTAGCGCTTTCCATTTGATATCGAGTGTTTTTTCGGCGTGGGCTGTAACAAAGGTACAACCTTGAGAAAGTCCGCGATGAGTGAGTGGTATGCCTGCATAACTCGCACAACCTGTTGCAGCTGTAATACCGGGGACTATTTGTACAGATATTGATTGTTTTTTTAATGTCAGCATCTCTTCTCCACCACGGCCGAAGATAAAAGCATCGCCCCCTTTTAAGCGGCAAACATCTAACCCTTTTTTTGCTTTGTTCATTAATAATTGATTGATTTGTGTTTGCGTTAGACTGTGGTTCCCCTTGGCTTTACCGACATAGATAGTTTCAGTTTCTTTAGGGAAAAGTTGTCTAATTTTTTTGCTAACCAAATTATCAAAAATAATGACATCGGCCGTTTGTATAATGCGTAATGCTTTTACCGTTAATAGTTCAGGATCGCCTGGGCCTGCACCTACCAATGAAACCAAGCCGTAATTAGCGGGACTGTGTTCATTAATTGATCTTATTTTGCTTGAAAATGATGAGCTATTTGTTGATTGCTGTTTGTTTGTCATATCCATCATTTGCCTCCTATTAATCGGTGATAGTTTATAAAGCCATTGCAAACTCAAAGGGTTGGTAGTTGTTATTACCTTGTACGCTTAATACCCCTGGGATAATTTGTACATTAATAGAGAACTGTTTGAGTATGCCTAATTCGCTATTGTCACGGCTAAGTACATCGCCTCCCTTTAAATAACAAACGTTTAATCCTTGTTTGGATTTATTAATTATCAATCGCTCAATTTGTTGTTGAGTCATGCTTTTATTTTCTTTTTTACCGGAATAAAAAATTTCAGACGTTTCAGGGAAAAGTGACTGGATGTCGTGACTGACTAAATGGTCATAAATGATTACATTGGTCTGCTGTATGACTCGAAATGCTTTCATGGTTAATAGTTCTGGATCACCAGGGCCCGCTGAGACTAAAGAAACAAGGCCAAATTTTGAAGGTCTTGCTTGAGAAGTCTTTGTACTTTTTTTTGTTTTACTTACTCTTCTTACAAAAGGAGTAACCGTTTTTTTATTGTTAGTTTCCATGGTATGTCCCTTAATTTTTGTTTTAGCTGTTGTCTATCATTAAATTTAATGTCTAAAAAGGTACTTGCAAACTAAGTGCCAAAGTATTTTTTAATTTCTGTTTATATATATTTTTTGTTAAAAATCATGCTATTAGAAAATTATTTTTGGGTGGGATTATTATTTACATTCCATTTTTGTATTTAAAATAGATTTTTATGATATTTTTTGGACACCAAAGTGGGGCATAGATCACCAAAATGGAGCAGGATGTGAAATATATATCATTAATTATTTTATTTTAGTTTGCTTTCATGCGTTGATGGGAAATTTGAAAAAGCATTAAGTCGCTGTTTTTATTGTCCTTAAATTATTTTTAGTGAATTAATAGGGGCGATTCAGTAATTTGGTTCGTTATTTGCATTTATTCTTTATTAGAAAATTAATTACCTGTTATCAGATCCGGTTGAGTGCGTAAGGGACCCTATGAAAGTAGCAAAAAGTTTATGGACTAAAACGACCTGTGCATATTGTGGTGTGGGATGTGGGATAGAAGCTAAAGCCAATAAACAAGGCTTATTAGATATCAGAGGCGATCAAGATCACCCAGCAAATTTTGGTAAACTTTGCTCTAAAGGTTTAGCGCTTGGGGAAACCGTTACTCATGAGGGGCGTTTGCTTGCGCCTACAATAAATGGAGTGCAATCAAATTGGCAGGAAAGTTTAAGTCATGTAGCAACCCATTTTTCCGACACTATCGAAAAGCATGGTCCAAATTCAGTGGCTTTTTACGTCTCTGGGCAATTGTTAACGGAAGATTATTATGTCGCCAATAAGCTAATGAAAGGTTTTATTGGCAGCGGAAATATTGATACAAATTCACGTTTATGCATGTCTTCCACTGTGGCTGGGCATAAACGCGCCTTTGGCACTGATACTGTGCCGGTCTGCTATGAAGATCTCGAACTGACAGATATGGTGGTGATCACTGGCTCTAATTTAGCTTGGTGTCATCCGGTATTATTTCAACGCTTAAAAGCCGCTAAAGCATTACGTCCAGAGCTGTTTATTGTTGTTATTGACCCACGCAAAACAGCGACCTGTGAAATTGCTGACTTACATTTGGCGATTGAACCGGGAGCCGATGTTGCTTTATTTAATGGTTTATTAGCTTACCTTGCGAACCATAAAAATATTGATTCCGATTACATACAAAAATATACACAAGGTTTTGAGTCCTCACTAGAAAGTGCGGTTGCAGATTCTGAAAACAGCAATAATTTTTTAAAGCGATTAGGAGTTAAGCCGTCTCTGATTAATGACTTTTATGCAAAGTACGCACAAACAGAAAAAGTCATTACGATATATTCTCAAGGAGTGAATCAATCATCACAAGGTACCGATAAAGTAAACAGTATTTTAAATTGTCATCTAGCAACAGGGCGAATTGGCAAAGCTGGAATGGGGCCTTTTTCTGTGACCGGACAACCCAATGCAATGGGCGGAAGAGAAGTCGGCGGATTGGCTAATACACTTGCCGCACATATGGATTTTGGCAATAAACAAGATCATCAAGCAGTGAGTGAATTTTGGGAAACCACTAATCTAGCTGACAAGCCCGGACTCAAAGCCATTGAGTTATTTGATGCGATTAATGACGGAACGATTAAAGCGGTTTGGATAATGGCCACCAACCCAGTAGTGAGTTTACCTGGCAGTGAAAAAATCCAGCAAGCCTTAATAAAGTGTCCATTTGTAGTGGTTTCAGATTGCATGGCTATTACCGATACCACACGTTTGGCTGATGTTTTATTGCCAGCACAGGGCTGGAGTGAAAAATCAGGTACTGTGACTAATTCAGAGCGTCGAATTTCTCGTCAACGTCGTCTTTTACCTAGCCCTGGTTTAGCTAAACCGGATTGGTGGATCATTAGTGAAGTCGCAAAACGTATGGGATTTTCCAATGCCTTTAGTTATGCCCATGAAGGCATGATTTTTGATGAGTACGTAAAAATGACAGCTTTAGGTAATCGTGATAGTAAATTACGTGCGCTTAATCTAATTGGTTTGGCTAACTTGAGCCCGCAACAGTATAACCAATTAACGCCGCAGCAATGGCCGGTAGTTGAATATCAAAAACAGATAGTTAATCAAAGGCTATTTACGGATAATCTGTTTTTTACTGAAAATAAAAAAGCGCAGCTGATCCCAGTGCAACATCAAAAACCGCTTAGTAGTTGCACAGTTCAACATCCCTTTATCCTTAATAGTGGGCGTATTCGCGACCAGTGGCACACTATGACCAGAACTGGGCTTTCTAGCCGCTTGGGGGCTCACACACCCGAGCCATCTATTGCAATGAACCCTATTGATGCAGATAAACAACAATTGCAAGGCGGCGAGTTAGTACATGTTTCAAATGAAATAGGTACTTTATTAGTACGTTTAAATATCACATCAGATATCAAGTCAGGGCAGTTATTTATGCCTATTCATTGGAATCAAAGTACCGCAAAGAAAGCCAATATCTGCGCATTAATTAAACCTAATCAAGATCCTATTTCTGGTCAACCTGAATTTAAATTCACGCCAGTGAGTATTGCAAAACTAAGTTATAAAAGTGAAGCTTGGTTACTAAGTCGTACTATCCTGGATGTCGATGAATTTACTTATTGGGTAAAACAAAAAGTCGCTGGTGGCTATTTATATCGTCTAGCAGATACGGATAATCCGCTAAAGCTATTGATAAAATTATCCAACTTAATGCTGAATAGCAAAGGTAAAGAGCTACGTTTTACTGCAAATGACGAAAGTCTTGAGCCTATTTATCGTTATGCAAATATAGAGCGACAAAAAATGCAGCAAGCTTATATTGTGGGGGCGAATTTACAGCAACAGGATTTAGAATGGTTACAAAGTCTGCTTAATGAAACCATTGATAGCAGTATTGAGCGCTCTCTTATCTCCGGAAAAGTGGAGGGGAAATTAGCTGAAGGTAAAATAATTTGTGCTTGCAAACAGGTTGGACAAAAAACCATTGAAAATGCGATTATCGAACATAAGTTAAATTCCCCACAAGCGGTGAGCTCATGCACGGGAGCCGGAACTGGTTGCGGCTCTTGTCTCACCGAGATAGATCAAATATTAGTAGACTGCAAAGCTTATAGTGCTGCTTAAATATTACGTCTAAAAACTGATTAACGCTGTTATCTTTGGTGTTAATCAGTGTAACTATTTTTAATCTATTTACATATCTGGCTTCACATCAGTTTATCTCATTTTCAAAAGAACTAAGCTAAACTTATCGATAAAATAATGTATTGGTAGGTTTATTAATAGCGTTATTAAGAACTTGAGTAGTCTACAAATCACCTTAAGAGAAATTATTTTCTCTACCCATGCCTCAATTTACCGATGATTATGAGAAATACTTTGAATTTCTGAGATAACATTATTATTAAACAAGGCATGCGCCTTAAGATTTTATTCGAAATTCATTTTCCTTTCACAAGAGCAGATAAAACACATGCAAAAAGAAATGATAAGCATTGCCCAGAAAAATCTGATCCCTGTCAGTCGTCAATCGGCCGGCGAAGGGATCGTTCTCTTAGAAAACCGAGACTCTGTACTGCCTATTCAAAAAGGACAAAAAGTATCGTTGTTCGGACGTTGTCAAATAGATACATACCGCAGTGGCACCGGCTCTGGTGGAGCGGTGAATGTTCCCTATGCTGTCAATGCGCTAGAAGGGCTACGCAGTAACCCTTCAATTGAAATTAATGAACAACTTGTGGCGGTTTACCAACAATGGATTTTAGATAACCCATTTGATGATGGCGGTGGTGGTTGGGCCGCTGAACCTTGGTTTCAACAAGAAATGCCACTGCAAGATGCTGTGATCGAGCAAGCTGTACAGAGCTCAGATAAAGCGATTGTCTTTATAGGGCGAACTGCTGGTGAAGATCAAGATAATGCCGATGCAGCAGGTAGTTACCGACTGACAGAGCTAGAGCAACAAATGATTGTTAAAGTGAGTGCACAGTTCGATAATGTTATTATTGTTCTCAATATTACCAATATCATGGATATGTCTTGGCTAAATAGCATAGAGAATAAAGAGTCGATTAAAGCCGTTTTGTATAGTTGGGCTGCGGGTATGGAAGGTGGTCATGCTCTGGCTGATGTACTTTCTGGTGACGTTTCACCAAGTGGTCGATTATGTGACTCTATCGCCCACAATTTATCAGATTATCCTTCTTCAGCGCATTTTGGTCGCAAAGATTACAATTGTTATGCAGAAGATATCTATGTTGGTTATCGCTACTTTGAAACCTTTAAGCCACAAGCTGTGCAATATGAGTTTGGTGCGGGTTTATCTTATACCCAGTTTAGCCGAGAATTAGTTGCGCATTCAGAAACTGGAACTGGTGCGGAGCGTGTTTTACATTTTGATTTTTGTTTGCAAAATATTGGCAGCCAATACAGCAGTAAAGAAGTCATACAAGTATATTGTGAAGCGCCTCAAGGAAAACTTGGAAAACCAGCCCGTGTGCTAGCCGGTTTCGCTAAGTCAAAAGTATTGAAGCCTGGTGAAACTCAAAATTTGCGTATTTCAATTTCATTGAAAGCGCTTTCTTCTTATGACGATAGTGGTATTACAGGACAGCGTTGTTGTTACGTCTTAGAGCAAGGTATTTACCATTTCCATGTTGGCGGTAGCGTACGTACAGCAGAGAAAGTATCTGCGACACTGGAATTAGATGAGTTATTAGTAACGGAAGAATTAACTGAGTCTATGGCGCCTATTTACCCTTTTGAACGCCTTAAACCAGGTGCACTTAAAGAAGATGGTAGTTATGAAGAAAACTATGAAGCTGCTCCACAAAGAACAATTTCATTACAGCAAAGAATTGAATCGAAGATGCCTGTTACGCTTGAATTAACAGGGGATCAAGGGATCAAACTTCATGATGTACAGGAAGGGAAAGTTTCTTTAGAAACTTTTATTGCCCAATTGAGTCGTGAGGAGTTAGCGACGATTGTTAGGGGCGAAGGTATGTGTAGTGCTAAGGTAACCCCAGGCACTGCGGCTGCTTTTGGTGGTGTTAGCGATAACCTCTTCAATTTCGGTATACCGGTGGTTGCAGCAGCAGACGGCCCCTCTGGTATTCGTATGGACAGCGGTCATAAAGCGACACAAGTACCCATCGGAACATTGTTAGGCTGTACTTGGAATTTAGAGCTTAATGAACAGTTATTTTATCTTATCGGTCAGGAACTCTGTGCTAACCAAATAGATACACTGCTTGGACCTGGTATTAATATTCATAGACACCCACTTAACGGAAGAAATTTCGAGTATTTCTCTGAAGATCCTATGATTACGGGGACAATGGCAGCAGCACAAACAGGTGCACTAAAAAGAGCTGGTGTTTCAGGTACGATTAAGCATTTTGCAGCTAACGACCAAGAAACGGCTCGAGTTGATGTCGATAGCATTATTTCTGAACGTGCGCTACGAGAAATTCACTTGAAAGGTTTTGAAATGGCTGTCAAACAAGGTCAGGCATCTTCGATCATGACTTCTTACAACCCGATAAATGGTCATTGGGGGGCATCAAATTATGATCTTAATACATCGATTCTTCGTGACGAGTGGGGCTACACCGGTATTGTAATGACTGATTGGTGGGCGAAAATGAATGATCCTATTGCTGCAGGCAAAGAGGATAAAACATTCACTTCATTTATGTTACGCGCTCAAAATGATCTTTATATGGTCGTTGAAAACGATGGCGCGGAGAAAAATATAATGCAGGATAATACCTTACAGGCGCTGGAAGAAGGGAGTTTAACTTTAGGCGAATTGCAACGCTCAGCAATCAATATCTGTCGCTTTATTATGACAACACCTGCGATGCAACGCCCGCTAGAGGCTTATGAACCTATTAAGTATTTTGCACCAGAAACTGAGGTGAGTAACCTTGTTGCTACGCCTATTTTAGAAGGCTTAGAGCTTAATACTAAAACCAATAAAACAGTTCGCTTAGAAGTACTTGAAGATGGTGTTTACCAGTTTACTGGCATTATTCACTATGATCGTAATTCTCTTGCGCAATCATCTTGTAGTTTAAGCTTGAATGGCACCTTTAGCATGTCGCTGTCTGTCAATGGCACCGATGGCAAGCAACTATCAGTGGATGGTCTGCAAGTCCGTCTAGAAAAAGGATCCTATGACCTAGCTATCGATTTTGTAAAATCTGGCCTGCAGTTAGAGCGTCTGATCTTTAGCAAGCAATAATCTCTTTATAATAAGTAAGGTAATGGCAATAAGTTGATTTGCCATTACCTTATAAACGATAACCTCACTGACTCTTCCGTCTATATCCAATTTTTTTGAGCATGGTATCTCAGTGCAAAACCTTGCAATCATGATTGGTACCTTAATTGCTTTATTGTTCATGGGCCGTTTTAAGTTTTCTTTTGCAATGCATCACTCTGCAAAACAATATGCTTTATTTGCCTTAGGCGGATTATTAATGGGCGTAGGAACTCGCTTGGCTAATGGTTGTAATGTGGGCGCTTTGTTCACCCCAATTGCTAACTTTTCATTATCAGGATGGATATATTTAGTGGTGTTACTAGCGGGTGGGATTTTAGGAAATATATTCCACAAAGCAATGACTCAAAATTGCAAGATTCCATCAACGGCTCAAGCAGTGCCGTCTTCGTCTTAAAGCTATATTCTAGCCTTCTTGCTATTAACTAGTAAGAAGGCTAAGTCAATCAAACTCTCCTTCTTAGCTGCTTTTTAGCATTAAATCACACCTTAAATATTTTTCATATGACTGCCATATTTTTGTCATATCGCGATGTTATAAATTATCTTGTAAACAGCGAAGTTCAAGTTGCTTTTACTCATTACATAAAATTATTAATCCATATTTATCAAATTGAATAGGAAAATTTTTATGAATAATAAAACGGATAATAGATATCATAATGATGCATTTAAACTGCAACCTTTATTAGATGAGAGGGAGTGGGATTCAGTAGTTAAAGAGTCTAAACATAGACATCAAGCTGATTTGCGTCGCAAGGAAAAAATTGCGCTTAACAACATAGAATATTTTAAAGATAAGATCCCTTACGATGATCCTAAAGGCAGTGATTATGACGATTACTACAGCTAAAGATATTAATTAACAGTTTTTGTTGCCGTTGATGTTAGTTGCAAAAAGCATGTTATCTTAATAGATGGTAGGTGAATATTAATCGGAAAATTAATTGTATTGTCAGTAAATACAATGCTGAACATGCTTGAGTAGGATAAAACCGCGCGATACCGAGGAAGGCTGTATTGTATTCAAGCATTACCACAACACTCGAATGCCTAGGATCAACCTTGTCCAATGTTAGAAAATAGATCATCCGAGTTTTCCATTCTAGCAAAAATCATATCTCTAAAAGCACTCACTCGAGCCGAAATTAATTTTCTATCAGACCAAACTAGGAATGCCTTTCCAGATGAGCAGTGTACATCAGTTAATATTGGCTCTAACTGTCCTTGTTTAATATAGGTGTTAAGGGTAGCCGCAGGCAATAAACAAACCCCTAAACCAGAGCAAGCGGCTTGAATTGATAGGCGTATACTGTTGATTGAATATTTAGCATTTAGCGGCACACGAACCATCTCATTTCCCTGTTTAAACTCCCAAAACGGCATAGTATTACCGATTATAAGTTTATGTTCTAATAATTGTTGCACCTGATTTGGACGCCCATATTTAGCCAGGTAACTAGGAGCGGCCGCTAAAACCAGCTGTGAATTAAATAATTGTCGTTGTACTAAATTAGAGGTCTTTGAAGGTGTTGTTACAACGGCTAAATCAATATGATCGTCAAAAAAACGCTGTGTATCAGATGAAAACTTAATGTGGATATTTACATCTGGGTGTAATGACATGAATTCAATGGCTATCTGCTGTAAAAAATAATCGGCAAAAGGCTCTGGGCAAGAAGTATTAATATCGCCGACCAATGTTGGCTGGCTATTGGATAATTGTATCCATTGTTCGTCTAATTGACCAAAAGTAATCGCAAACCTTTGATAATACTCCTCACCTGCACTGGTTAGCTGAAACTGTTTAGCATTTCGATGAACTAATTTTTCTCCTAATTTATCTTCTAAGTAGGAGACTGCCCGAGAAAGGGTCGGCGCAGAGACATTAGTTTGTAAACTTGCAGCAGCAAATCCGCCATATTTTACCGACTGGCAAAACCAGTATAAATTAGAAATATCTTTAGCTTTCATATTTGCACGCTTAATTCTCAGTATTGGTTGTTTTTGACTGTATGAATCGAGAGTAAGATACCCTCATCACTTAGTCAACGAGAACTTATAATGAAAAAACTTCCTAGAAAATATTTATACCCACTAATGCTCTCTATGGTGTTACCGAGTATGTTGATGGGAATGCCTGCAATTATGGTTTACCAAACATTACCCGAAGGAGCAGCATTTTTTGGTGCATGGAAGAGTGCGGCGAGTCAGGTTATTCCTTCTGCTTTACTTTTACTCGCAGTCGTTGCGCCAACCGTAAGATTATTTGTAAGCAAAATATTAATAGAACCAGAATAAGTTCATCTAACTAAATGATTAAAAGTAGAGGAAAGGATTATGAGCATGTAAATTTTTTACTGAAGTTTCTTTGATTAGCTCGGTTGTATTAATCGCGAGCTTATTTTTATACTTTTTTAGACATGCAAAATTCACTACTGGTGAGAAATTTGAAAAACTACTGACCGCATTACTTGGTGGCTTTTTAGTGATGGCCGTTATGGTGAAATTCATTGACCCTTTTGCCACTATGTTCGCCACACAAATTGCCTTAAGTGAATTACCGTTTCCTTTATTATCAAAATGGGCTGGGCAATCAGGTGAAATATCGGCGGGTATTATATTATTGAGCGTGCTTATTTTAGGCAAAAGAATAACCGATAAAGTGTCTACTCAGTTATTTTATTTCGCCAGCTTAATTACTACCATTATTATGTTTGTTGCTGTTTACGTACATCTTTTACCATCTGCACCAGCGGAAGTATTGCCATTGCAATCTAAGCCTCCTGTGATGACGTTAATTATTATTTTGCTGGTGGGGATTAATGCTTATTTACATAAAATGAAAAAGCGAGTTACTGCTTAAAACTTAAAACTTAAAACTTAAAACTTAAAACTTAAAACTTAAATTTTAATAATACAGAACATATTGTTCTCATTAGTCGCTTAAAAATGACTAATGAGAAAGTTCAAACCTGCTCGCTTTTACAAAAAACTAAATGACACTTCACAGTTTTCAATTCTAAATATTATACTCATCCAAAATCACACTTAACTCACTGAAATAAAATAATTCACCTGAATAGCTACAGGCAAGTGTGATGCTCAGTTGAATTTACATAGGTATAGATTGAAGACGTGTCTTAGAAGCATTAAATTACCCTTAGTAAGCGCTTTCTTTTTATTGTATTAGGATAAATACATTAGAAAGGTAATTAATCTTAATCGGAAACTTAAGGGTGTGAGTATGTTCAAAAAAAGTTTAGTGGCAAGTTTAGTTGTTGGTTTTTTAACAACGAGTGCTGCCTTTGCAGAAGCTGAGTTTAAGCAAGGCGGCACATTAACTGTCCCGGCA
>JBALXF010000289.1:0-4557 GCA_036961085.1 Psychromonas sp. | reverse complement strand
GTGTTGAAAAAGCTCATTTAAACCACTAAACTGCGCTTTTTCGCCTTGAACTAAGCAAAAATGACTTAGTCCAGAGCATTACTTTGTATTTTTATACACACGCCTAAAATTTTGAATAGGTGCTGAATAGTTACAAATAATAAAGGGGAGTGTCATGATTAAAGTTTTATTTTTTGCACAAATACGTGACCAGCTTGGTGTCAGTGAATTACAGATGCCAAGCGAAGAAAACCATGATGTAGTTACATTATTAGAAAATTTACAAGCGCGTGATAAACATTGGCTATCTGTACTGTCTAAAGGCAAGTTAATGGTTGCTGTAAACCAGACAATGTCAGCGCAAAATGAAAAATTAAAAGAGGGGGATGAAGTTGCTTTTTTCCCTCCTGTAACAGGCGGTTAGTATGATCAGAGTGCAAGCTGAGGATTTTAATCAGCAAGTTGAATATGACCGGCTTTGTGTCAATGCCAGCGTAGGGGCGATTGTAACTTTTACCGGTCTAGTAAGAGATATGAATCAAGGTGAGGAAGTATCAAGTTTAACACTTGAGCATTATCCTGGCATGACAGAAAGCTGTCTTGCAGAAATTGTAGAAAAAGCGAAGCTTCGCTGGAATATACTAGAGCACACAGTGATCCACCGTATTGGAGAATTAAACCTTCAAGAGCAAATAGTGTTTGTTGGTATTGCTTCTGCTCATCGTCAAGAAGCCTTTGCTGCTTGTGAGTTTATAATGGACTACTTGAAAACTGCCGCGCCATTTTGGAAAAAAGAGGTGAATAGTAGCGGAAAAAGTTACTGGGTAGATGCAAGAGAATCTGATGATCATGCTTTGCATAAATGGTCTGAAAAATGAAGTCATGCGCTGCAATCTTGTTGTTATTAATGAGCCCTGCTTCTGTCGCTGCCATTAAAGTTGCCGTAGCTAGTAATTTTAAAAGTGCTTTAACCACAATTGCTGATGATTATCAGCAATTGACGGGTCAGAAAGTGTTAATTTCTAGTGCTTCTACGGGGATTTTATATAACCAGATACAGCATGGCGCTCCTTTCGATCTTTTTTTATCAGCAGATAGTGAGCGTGCTGCATTAATAGAAGACTCTTCGAAAGGTATTAAAGGTTCGCGTTTTACCTATGCACAAGGGATCTTAGCGTTTTGGATGCCAAAGGATGCAAATGTTAACCAACAGTCCCTACTTGATTATCAAGGTAGACTTGCGATTGCGAATCCAAAACTTGCGCCTTATGGCTTAGCATCACAACAAGCATTACAGGCGTTAATGTTATGGAATAATTTTTCATACGTGCAAGGTGCCAATATCAGTCAGACCTACCAATTCATTGATTCAGGTAATATATCGGCAGGTTTAGTGGCTTATGCGCTTTTATTACAAAATAATGAAACTAATTATGTGCTTATTTCTAATCAGTTACACGAGCCTATATTGCAACAAGGTGTGTTATTAGCAAATTCCAAAAAATACAATGAAACACAGGAGTTCGTTGATTACTTGACCTCTGAGCCAGTCAAAAAATTAATTCGATCAAAAGGATATCTGTAGTAAATGTTAAGCGAATTGGATTATAGCGCAATCTTTTTGACCTTTAAGCTTGCTGCCTTAACAACCCTAATCTTATTAATTATTTCACCTCCTTTAGCTTGGTGGTTAGCCCGAAGCAAATGTTTTTATCGCCCAATCATAGAAGCGCTTGTTGCATTACCTTTGGTGTTACCGCCTACAGTGCTCGGTTTTTATTTACTTATTGCATTCTCACCCGATAATTTTATTGGTGGTTTTTGGCTAAATTTAACGGGCAATACATTAGCATTCTCATTTTCAGGTCTACTGATTGCATCAATAATTTATTCATTACCTTTTGTAGTTCAACCATTACAGAGTGCATTTGTAAATTTAGATAAAGATTACCTTGAGGTCTCTGCAACATTGGGTTTTTCACCCCAAGAAACATTCTATCGAGTTGTTTTTCCGATGGTTTTACCAAGTTTTATTATTGCGGGTGCGTTAGGTTTTGCGCACACTATTGGTGAATTTGGTGTGGTTTTAATGATAGGTGGCAACATACCAGGGGAAACCCAAGTATTGTCTATCGCTTTATTTGACCATGTTGAGACATTGCAATATCAACAAGCACATTTATTATCTATATGCTTATTAGTGTTTTCTATGTCACTGCTAATATTGATCTATGGGGTGTTACAAAAACGTCAGCAGAGGATCAATGATGCTTAAATTTGATCTTAAAAAGTTTAACAACCAACAAACTTTATTTCATTTCCAAGGTGAGTTACCTGTTAACGGCGTGACCAGTGTATTTGGTGATTCAGGTGCAGGTAAAACCTCGTTGGTAAGAGCGCTAGCTGGCTTAGATAAAACATACTCAGGCAGTTTGTTTTTTAGAGATAAAACATGGCAAGATGATGCTGTTTTTATAACTGCAGATAAACGTGAAATCGGAATGGTATTTCAAGAGCCGCGACTATTTCCTCATCTAGATGCACTAGGCAATCTAAAATTAGCGACTAAAAAAGCCAGTAAAAGCTTATATAGCATTAGTGAATTAGCGGAGCTTTTAGATTTTACGCAGTTACTTGATAAAAAAAGTCACCAATTGTCAGGCGGTCAAAAACAGCGAATTGCAATTGCGCGTGCTATTTTAACTGGACCTGATCTGCTGATTATGGATGAACCTTTATCATCACTTGATCAGCATAGCCGTCGTTTACTATTGCCATTTATTAAAAAATTAAGTTTAAAAATTCCTATTATTTATATCACTCATTCAATGCAAGAAGTGTTTTACCTTAGCCAGAATATGATCCTGGTGCACCAAGGTGAGGTTGAATGTATTGGAGAGCCGCAGTCGTTATTTCTGAATTTAAATTTGAGCTTAGCTAAACATAAACATTCAGGCTTGATTGTAGATGTTCAATCTAGTCATTGGGATCCGGAGTTCTCTGTATTACATGGTTACATTGATAGGCAAGCAATCATAGTAACTATGGATAAGCCAACGCAATTAACAGACTTCCAGATTAAAATTGAAAGTAAAGATGTAGTTATTGCAACAAAAAAACTCGAATTTAGTTCATTACAGAATTGTTTAAAAGTTACCATTGAGCAAATCGAACAACTGCCAACCACAAGTGTATTATTGACCTTAAGTACGGGTGAGCAAAAAATATTAGCTAAAATCACTAATAAATCGCTTAATGAATTAGCGTTAAAAGTTAATCAAAATATTTTTGCTTACATAAAAGCAATGAATATATCTCTTCTCGATGACTAATAACTTATAAATTCATACTATCAATTTATAAGTTATTGCAGTCATGTTTATCTGCATTTTGAGTTTACACTCAGCAATGAAAATTAACTGCTAGCCTTACATGAACTACTAATTATAAAAGGTTGAATTATGTTGTTATTCGATATGGTTTCTAAAGGACGCACAATAGCAATCTATATCAGCATGCTGATGATGTTAAGTAGCTGTTCAAATTCAAATTCAACATCTACTTATTTGCCAGAAACTCCCACAACTTATTACGATTATTCGTTATTATCTCCGCAAAATGAGCCCATGGATTTACAGACATTCATCTCAGATAATTTAGATGCGGATATTATATTGGTTGGTGAGTGGCATAGTCATAGTGCTATACATCGTTTCCAATCTGATTTATTTCGCGCAATGTTTAATAATAATCCCAATATTGCACTTTCGATGGAGCAGTTTAGCCGAAATAAACAAGCGGTAGTCGATCAATATCTCGCGGCAGAAATTGGTGAGCAAACATTAATAAAAGAGGCCGATGCATGGTTTAATTACGTCAGTGATTATCGTGCATTAGTGGAGTTCTCTAAAGCGCAGCAATTAGATGTTATTGCCAGTAATGCACCCAAAAAAGTTGTTAGCTGTATTGGTAAAGAGGGGTTGCAATACCTTGATAAGTTAGATGGCAATGAGAGGGCGTGGGTTGCTCAAAATATCTCTACTGAAGATTCTGCTTATAAAAAACAATTTTTAGCTTCGATGCATCACGGTACTGAAGTTCAGAATTTAAAACACTTTGCTGCGCAAGTAACTTGGGATGAAACAATGGCAGAAAGCATGGTGCAGTATTTAGATGAAAATCCTAATAAAAGAATACTGCACATAGCGGGGAAATTTCATGTTGAGAATGGATTAGGAATAGCTGCCAGTATAAAAGTGCGATCGCCAGATTTAAAAGTAGTCATTATAACTCCAGTTACACAATTGTATGAAAATAATGAAACAGTGAGGGATTATCAATTACAAGTATTAGCGCCTCCGTTACAGTATGTACAATACGATAATATGTTAGCTTCTTACGGAGAAATTTCTTTGCGTAACCATGGTTTAGAATGTAAAAAGTAATATCTTTTTTATAAAAATCATGCCTCTACAGATAATGATAAATATGCTTTGCTAGACAGACTAGTGATATACAAATTTAAAAAGCATTCTAAAATGGCATTAATCTGATGATTAATGTTGATGTTTCCTATAC
>JBALXF010000288.1:0-4560 GCA_036961085.1 Psychromonas sp. | reverse complement strand
CAGTAGGGGAACAAGCAGGTGATCAGTTTATAGACAAAATGAGCAAAGCAATGCAAGACTTGCATGTCGGTGCTTATGATACGGCAACTAATAATTTTGGTCCTTTGATCAGTAAAGCTCACCAACAAAAAGTAGTCGGTTTTATTGAAAGTGCTAAACAACAAGGCGCAGAGATCGTTGTTGATGGCACCAAGATAAGTGTGGAAGGTTTTGAACAGGGGTATTTTGTTGGTGCAACATTAATTGATAATGTTCGTCCCGATATGGACAGTTATAAGGCTGAGATATTTGGTCCGGTATTACAGGTTATTCGTGTTGAAACAATGCAACAGGCGATGCAGCTAATTAATGATCATGAATACGGTAATGGTACTTGTATCTTCACCCGCGATGGTGAAGCAGCCCGTTATTTTTCGGATAATATCGAAGTGGGTATGGTGGGGATAAATGTACCTTTGCCTGTGCCCGTTGCTTACCACAGTTTTGGTGGTTGGAAACGTTCATTATTTGGCGATCTTCACGCCTATGGACCTGATGGCGTACGCTTTTATACAAAACGTAAAACGATCACTCAACGTTGGCCTTCGAGTAGCCTACGTGAAGGAGTTAACTTTGCTTTCCCAAGCTAGGTTTGGCTATTAAAAAGTCATTTTATTTAATCAGAGGTAGTGGTTCTGAAACACTGCCTTCTTATTTCATAACATAGCTTTCATAACATATTTTTCATAACCTAACTTTCATAACATAACGTTAAAGTAATTAAATGGATTTAGTGATGAACACTCAACATTATATAAATGGGCAATGGACTGCATCAAGTCCAACTAATACCTTTGCGGTGATTGACCCCGCAACCGAGCAAGTCATTGCCAATATAGCCGCAGGACAGCAACAAGATATTGATTTGGCTGTTGCTGCTGCAAGGGAGGCCTTTGATAACGGTCCTTGGCCAAAACTAAGTGGTATCGAGCGAGCCAAATACCTGCGAAAAATTGGTGACCAAATTACGCAACAATTAGAGCGCTTATCGCATTTAGAAGTGCTTGATAACGGCAAGCCATATCCTGAAGCGCAATGGGATATCGAAGATGCAGCCGCTACCTTTCAATACTATGCAAATTTAGCTGAACAGCTCGACAAACAAGGTAATCAACAAATAACACTGCCTGATGAAAATTTTAGCTGCCAAGTTAGTAAAGAAGCTATCGGCGTTGCTGGCGCGATAATTCCTTGGAATTTCCCTCTATTAATGGCTGCATGGAAGGTTGCACCTGCTTTAGCTGCAGGTTGTACGATTGTTTTAAAACCCTCTGAAGTAACTCCTTTAACTGCGCTCGCA
This sequence comes from Psychromonas sp., assembly GCA_036961085.1. Taxonomy (GTDB): domain Bacteria; phylum Pseudomonadota; class Gammaproteobacteria; order Enterobacterales; family Psychromonadaceae; genus Psychromonas. The sequence continues at coordinate 3,221 of JBALXF010000288.1, read as the reverse complement.
TTGGCAGAAATAGCAGATCTCGTTGGTTTACCTAAAGGTGTACTTAATATCGTAAATGGTTTGGGTGCTCAAGCAGGGCAAGCCTTGGTTTCTCATCCTGATATCGATAAATTAGCATTTACTGGCTCCGAGTTAACCGGCTCTAAAATTATGTCAGTCGCTGCTCGTGATATAAAAAACTTAAGTTTAGAACTAGGTGGAAAATCTCCCTTTGTTATATTTGCTGACAGCGATATTGAAAAAGCCGTAGAGTGGATAATGTTCGGTATTTTTTGGAATCAAGGGCAAGTTTGCTCTGCAACATCACGTGTTCTAGTCGAAGAAAGTTTATACCCTGAGTTATTGCAACGACTAAAGAGTGAAACACAGAAAATAGTGATTGGCCCTGGGGAAGAAGATGGCGTATTACTAGGCCCGCTAGTTAATAAACAGCAATACGATAAAGTGTTATTAGCGATAACAACAGCACAGCAACAGGGCGCTTCAATTGTTACGGGAGGTAAACGTCCTGCAGGTTTTGATAAAGGTTATTATGTTGAGCCGACGATTATAACGGACATGTCCTTAGACAGTGATATTTGGGTGGAAGAAGTGTTTGGCCCTGTAGTTTGTATTAAAGCTTTTACAGACGAACAAGAAGCGGTCAAATTAGCCAATGATTCACGTTTTGGCTTAGCTGCTGCCGTTATGTCTAATGATTTAAAACGTTGTGATCGTGTCGCTAAAGCCTTTAGAGCCGGAATAGTTTGGGTTAATTGTTCGCAACCTACTTTTGTAGAAGCACCTTGGGGAGGCTACAAACATTCAGGAATTGGAAGAGAATTAGGTCAGTGGGGGTTAGATAATTATCTTGAAACAAAACAAATTACCCACTTCAACAGTCAACAACCATGGGCATGGTACATCAAATAAAGTTAATCAATTACATCAACAAGAAGAGTAAATTATGCAAGCACACCTCGAAGCATTAAAAGATTCTAAATATTGTTCTGTTTGGCATGATCAGGCGATAAAACCTGATACTTCAACTGCATTGAAGGGGGACAAAATTTGCGAGTTAGTTATTGTTGGAGGTGGTTTTACTGGTTTATGGGCGGCTTTACAGGCTAAGGAACGCCAACCAGACGCTGATATTATCTTGATTGAAAAAACCTTCATCGGCGATGGGGCATCAGGGCGTAATGGTGGGTTTTTGAGTGCTCATTTAGCGCATGGAGATGGTAATACTGAACTGCAATTTCCTGATGAAGCCGAACAGTTACATGCGTTAGGGCAGCAAAACTTAAAAGAGTTTATTGAGACGCTAACCCGCTACAACATTGATGCTCACTATGAAAAAGTGGGTGATACAGTGGTTGCTACTGCGCCTAGCTCGGTAGATGATTTACGTGAAATTTATGAAAAAGAAAAAGCAGCAGGTGAAGATGTTGTTTGGTTCAATAAAGAGGAAATGCAAGCACAAGTAAATTCACCAACCTATTTGGCAGGTTTATGGTTTCGTGGTGGCTACGATGGCATTATCGATCCAGCTCGTTTATGTTGGGGCTTAAAACGTGTTATTGAAGAGCTTGGTGTGCGCATCTACGAACAAACCGCATTACAGCGTTTTGTCTCATTAGACTCGCAAAAAATGAAAGTTTATTGTGATGGAGGCAGTATCACTAGTGATAAAATTTTCATGGCTACCAATGCTTACCGTAGTTCATTAGCACAGATCAGAAAAACGATTATTCCTATTTGGGACTATCAGCTTGCCACTGAGCCACTTACACCAGAGCAAATGGCTTTAATAGGTTGGGATAAATTCCACCATGCATTATCTAACCACGTGAATATGTTTCACTACTACCGTCTGACTAAAGATAACCGAATTACCTGGGGTGGAGGTGGTGCGGTACGTTATTATTATAATAATGGCACGGATCAAAATTGCGCCGATATTCCTGCTAGATTTGAGCAATTATCAAAAGAGTTTTTTGAAACATTTCCACAACTTGAAGGGCTGAAATTCAGCCATAGATGGAGTGGTATTATTGCCACCTCCTCACGCTTTTGTGTCGCCCCTGGTGTCGCTTATGATGGTCGTGTTGCATGGGCTGTCGGTTATACTGGACTCGGTGTTGGTGCATCGCGATTTGGTGCGCGAGTTGGTATTGAATTATTGGGTTATCAGCCAAGTGATATTTTGAAAATGCAGTTTGTTAATAAAAAAGTGATCGCTTGGGCACCGGAACCATTACGCTGGATAGGTGTAAGACTGACGCAACGTGCATTAGAAAAAGCCGATGCCAATGGCGGTAAAAGGGGGGCATGGTTAAAAATGTTAGATATGATGAATTTAGGTTTTACTTGTTAAAGCATCGTTTGCAAATAAAACATGGTTTACAAATAAAAGATTCAGTTCACCAATAAAAGATACCGTTTGTAAGGTCAATATATGAATGAAAGTAAACTGCTCATCATATCCATTTGGGTGGCATTATTTTTCTCTATACTAGGGATAGCATGGGGGATTTTGGCTGGTTCAAGTATGATTATCTTTGATGGTGTGTATTCATCAACTGGGATCCTGTTAGGCATATTAACCTTAGTGGTTTTAAAGCAAATCGAGTCAGAAAAGGAAGATCAGCGTTTTCCCTTTGGCAAGGCACACTTTGAGCCACTGTTAATTATATTTAAGTCGTTATTATTGATTGGAATGTGTACATTTTCGGCGTTCAATGCATTTAGAGAATTACTCGCTGGTGGGCGAGTAATTTCCGCAGATTCAGCGATTTTGTATGCTTTTATCAGTACTGTTGTTTGTTTAGCCGTTACTCTGCTTATTCACTATAAAAACAAAAACATTAATTCTGTATTGTTAAATGTTGAACGCAATCAATGGATTGGAGATTTCATAGTTAGTTTAGCCGTTTTAGTCGGTTTTTCTATTGCCTATTTATTGCAAGGTACTGAACATAAATGGCTAATTCCCTATACTGATCCTGGTTTGTTGTTCCTTGTTTCAAGCTTATTTATCATCATTCCTTTAAAAAGTTTATTTGATGCTTTTAAAGAGATGATTTTTTATCGTGTCGACCCAGAACTGTTTGATTCGATTGATGGCAAAGCCTTTGAAATTGCACAGGAGCTAGAAGCAAAATACATTTTACGCGTGGTTAATATTGGTAGAGAGGTCAATATCGAGCTTAATTTCTTATTGAAGGACAGAAACTTTAGTG
>JBALXF010000287.1:0-4586 GCA_036961085.1 Psychromonas sp. | reverse complement strand
GTAACCTTTCCAACGTTTCAAATTGTTTGGTTTCACTCATGCATCACCTGATAATTTATGGAAATGATAGAACCGACAATAAATCGATGATTTTCAAAAATGGTTATATCAAATTAGTTAATCAGATCTCGCAATGATATTTCAGGCAAATACGGGGCTATATAGTTCTACATAACAGCTTTATATATTTCAAGTGCCAAAAAAATAATGCCCTAACTTAAAACAACATCAATCTATTACAGAATCAATATATTATATAATTACCATTATTAAATAAGGTTTTAGATTGCTCTATCTCGTTTCTGAAAGAGTACTTAATCTTATTCTCGATAAAACAATTAAAGACTAGCTAGGTGCTATTAATCATCTTCCTAATTATAATGGCATAGTTAATTTGGACATGTTCTTAGTAATAATATTAAAGCGGTTTTTTCCGAGAAGCTAATTGCTATGTAAGAGAAATTATTTGGAGTTATTAGCTACTCACTTTTAGATAAAGTAACACTGTAGGTAACACCACTTGTCTTTAGAGTTTCTTTTTCGCTGTAACAAGTTGATATTTATCACGTTAATTAATAGGTTCGAATCCGCCTATCGCTTCCCAAAAAGAATCCAGTGTTCCTACATATCGCCAATAAAGTTGGTTATCACTGTGATGGTCTTTAAATAATCGTTAGGGTCAGATCTTTAATCTTGGCCCTGTGTAGTTATCTACTTTTCTGAAGTGCAAAATGAAAGACCTGACAACGAAGTTGCCACGTCAAAATCTTGAAGCCAAGTAGTTGACTGATAACATCAATTGTTAACAGTGACCACTACGCCATGAAAACTCAGCCAAAAACCTCGCTACATTTAAATCAATCCCTGCATTATGAAGCTAAACTCATAGATACGGATCAGAAAACTAAAATAATGCTATGAAAAAAATAATATTTTCCCTGATTGGCTTGTTACTCTTGTATATCATCATCCGTCCAATAGTTTATCAGGACAGTTTAATAGCAAGGCAAGTAAAGGCTATTGCCACACCTGAAGCTAATTATCTGTTAAAGATTAATCAGCACATCAGCGAAAGCCAGAGGCCCGAAGAGACTTTTATATTCCCCATTAAAATGGGGGCTATTGGTCCTGTGCAGTCCCTTTATTCCGGCCCCAATCAATACCCCTTTTACTGCATGACATTAGACTCCGGGTTAGGCCAGCCGCTCGTCGATAATCAAATTGGTTTTGGGGTTCCCGTTTATGATAATGTTAACGGCGAAAAACACCTTGGTTATTCTAAAGATTGTTCATTAAAAACCCGCCTTGCCTATGTCGTTATCGATAAAAACAATAAACTACATAGCAAAACAGAGCTTGAACTAAAACAAGCACCGCTAAATAAAGGCGATCTCTTAATTAGGGTCGAACAAGGCACCATCAACCGTTATATCTACACTATTTTGATGCCTATTCATAGCACAGAGGTCGGCAACCAAAGCAGTGCTAATACCTGGAACAAACGCTTGATTTATCGTTTTGAAGGAGGCTCCGGCATAGGCTACAGACAGGGTAGAATTAAGCTGTTCCGATTAATTAATAAAGAGCTTAGCCAATTGAAAAAAGGTTACGCCTTAATTGCCTCTAGCGGTAATGATACTAGTTATGGGTATAATATGTTGTTGGCAGAAGATACCGCCAGAAGGGTAAAGGCACAATTTATCAGCTTGTTTGGCAAGCCTTTGTATACAGTCGGCATCGGAGGCTCTGGTGGTGGCTTATCGCAATACCTTATCGGCCAAAATAGTCAGGGAATATTAGACGGTTTACTGCCTCTGTACTCTTACCCTGACATGGTCAGTGTCAGCACTTATGCCTTGGACTGTGACTTACTAAACAACTATTTTAGCTTCCGAAGTAGCGATAGAGTCAGATGGCGAGATTGGCAAAATAGACAATATGTTGAAGGGCTACGGGCCCTAAATGGTATGCAACAAAAGGCCGGTTGGTTGCAACCGTTAAATCAGTTATTGCTGTGGCAAAAGCCAGAACTGCCAAAGGGCAATAATGAATGTATCAACGGCTATTTTGGTTTAAGCAGTTACATTTACAACCCTAAGCAAGGCTTTCTTAAACCCTACTTTCATGATTCTGTTGTACAACAAGTCAACTGGAATTATTGGCAGGATATGACGCATATATTTGGCCAGGATGAACAGGGTTTCGCCCTATCGACCTGGGATAATGTAGGAGTTCAATATGGTCTGCGAGCATTACTCAACAAGCAGATTACATTCAATGAATTTATTGAATTAAATAGAAAAATTGGCTCATGGAAGCCCCTACAAAAAATGCGGGCGGAACGAATATTCCGCCTTAGTTCAAAAATGCCGCCGATTTGGTTATCGTTATGGGGGCATCATAATATTACCACTGTGGACGACACTCTCTCGGCGAAACGACATTCGGCTTCATTAACAGCAATTAATCGGGCCTATGAGTATGGGCAGGTGTTTATTGGTCGTATTTCCTTACCCATTATTGATATTCGCCATTATCTTGAAGACGATTTGAATATGCATCATATTTCAGCCTCTTTTAGTAGCCGCTTACGGATCCTAAACTCGCAAAAACAGGCCCAAAATCATGTGCTATGGATTTCAGATAAGCAATATACTCCAGTTGAAAAAGCCTATGATGTGATGGATAAATGGTTGACGAGCATAAACCAACTGCCCGAACACATGTCTTATCAACAAAAAGTAAAAATAGCTAAACCCATTATGGCCCAAGATACTTGTTTTTCTGAAGACGGTAATATCATAGCCTCTGGTAATGGTGTTTTTAATGGTGATTGGAATCAACAAGAAAATGGTACTTGTACGAATCTTTTCCCCATCTATAGTAATAGTCGAATAAAAGCAGGCGCTCCCTGGCAAGGGAGTATTTTCAAGTGTCACACTATTCCTATCGAAGCAGCCATTGAAAATCGAATCTATGGCGATTTGGATATGTCAGAAAAGGTAAGCATATTAAAGCAAACATTTCCTAATGGGGTTTGTGATTATATGCTTGGCGATATGGGCAGGCCAAAAAAATTAAGCTATTAACATGGCTTTGGCGAGTATAGAGAGGATAAAAGCCCTTTACCTAAAAGGTTAATTTTAACGGGATATTTTATCTCATCATGCTCCGATTGTGACAATGCCTTATCAGAATCTGTCATTCGCCTTCGAGCCACCAAAGTCATTAATCCTATGGTTTTTATGTAGGTAGTAGGCTGATAGCAATGAGGTAGAGTGCTTTTTGAACTACTTTTTGACTGTTTCAATAGTTAGAAAAAAAAGTGGTGGACTAAGTCTTTCATTTTGTTATTAACCAAATATATACTATTTAAAACGCGCTGCTGACTGACACATTTGTGTGTCATTCAGCATAGGGAAGTCATTAAACCTCTGTTACTGCTTGCTTAATGGTTAAGTCTAATTTATTTAAAGCTACTTTAGCTCTTTCTACGCTTTGTTTTTTAGCGAGTGCAGTTAGCATATCTTTGGTTACTAAGGTGATGCCTTTTTCAGAAACACGAAATCCATTTTCCATATCTTGTTTCGGATCATAACCAATGCACAAGCCAGCAGGAACGCGGCAGTTGCTATCTACAATAACGCGTAAAAGTTTGCAATGCTCTCCAATATCACTGCCGTGCATCAACACCGATTGCTCTATGAGGCTATAAGAGTGTGTATGGACCCTTGAATATAATAATGATTTACGAATAGTTGAACCGGATATGATGCAACCACTGGAGATGGTGGAATCAACCGCCATACCCCGGCGTTGATCGTAATCAAAAACAAACTTTGCAGGAGGTAGTTGTTGTTGGAAGGTCCAAATAGGCCAAGAATTATCATATAAATCAAACTGTGGTTTTGGCTCGACGAGTTCCATATTAGCTTCCCAAAACGAATCAAGAGTGCCTACATCTCGCCAATAAGGTTGGTTATCACTATTAGGGTCTTTAAAGGAAAAGGCAAACACATTACATTCGTCAATAATGGATGGGATTATATTATGCGCAAAATCATGTTCAGAGGTCTCATGTAGACAATCTTTTTCAAGTTGTTCAAATAAAAACTCAGCATTAAAAACATAATTACCCATAGAGGCTAAACATTGCCCTGGCTTATTGGGTATCTCATTAGGCTCAGCAGGTTTTTCTTCAAAAGCGAGAATCTTATTATGCTCATTAATAGTCATCACACCAAAGCTATTTGCGGCTTCCTCTGTGCTGGTTTCAATACAGCAGACTGTCATATCTGCTTTATTTTCGACATGCTCCTGTATAAGCTCGGAGTAATCCATGCGATAAACATGATCACCAGACAATATTAGAATGTACTTAGGCTCTCGGGAACGAATAATATCTATATTTTGGTAAACAGCATCGGCGGTTCCTGCGTACCAATTATTACCAGAACGCTGAGATGCAGGTAATATTTCAACAAATTCAGATAAATCCGCTTTACTGTGTCCCCAGCCGCGATTGATATGGCGGATCAATGAATGTGATTTATATTGAGTGGCAATGCCAATTCGGTTAATACCTG
>JBALXF010000286.1:0-4610 GCA_036961085.1 Psychromonas sp. | reverse complement strand
TGTATCCGATGATCAGCGGCCATAAAAACCGTTACTCTGTGCGCTTTATGAGTGCTGATAGTGAAGTGAATGCATCTCATAACATCTCTTTTAAACAAGTATATTGTTAGGAGTTTACCATGCTTGTTAATTGTCCAACTTGTAAAAAAGAAGTGCCTTGGACGGTCGAAAGTGTACATCGTCCATTTTGTTGTAAGCGTTGCCAGTTGATCGATTTAGGCGAATGGGCTGATGAAGAAAAAAAAATAAAGGGCGAGTCGGTTAGTCCCGAAAATATGCCACAAAATAAAACCATATATTTTGACTAAAAGGAGTTAACGCTGTTTTGTTAATTAACACATTTTTAGAACAACTAGACGTAACCCCTGAAAAGGTTGAATTTTCTGATAGCATGGCAGTTATCGATAATAATTATGAATTTACGGCGACGGAATTTAGTAACGGGGAACAAACTAACCTTGTTGGTCAGAATGCGGGCTCGTGTAAAATATTTGCTTTTGCACAATTACAAGGTTTGACTCAAGCCCAGACCTTAGCATGCTTTGGTGGCTACTATCGTGATGATGTTATAAAACATCCTAATGGGCAAGACCATCAGAATATCCGTCAATTTATCATTCATGGTTGGCAAGGTATAAACTTTAAAGGACAGGCACTGTTGCAAAAATAGTGTTGCTAACAGTGATAATATAGTCGATCTGAGAATAGTTTAAGTTTGTCGATTCATTGCCCAGTCTGTTTTCGCTTGCAATGTAATCGGTGGCGACGTTATCAATAATGTCTATGTAAACTATGCGTAGCCACTAAAAGTAACAACTAAGTCGCTGTACACCTTATTCTCTGATCACTTTTTCGTTTTTGATGCATACCTTAGCGCTGTTCAATGATAGATGGATGTAAGTACTATTAAATCTTGATGCCACTTTATGCTCTTCCATTATACTTCCTAGGTTATCTAAATCGTATAAACAATCGCCTTGTAGATTGCTATTGTTGTGATTAATAGACTCCGCGAGACTTACAACTGCATATTTTATATGTTGACGGATAATTTCTTGTGTTGCCCCATTATGAGAAAGCGTACCAATGAGCTCAGACTCGGTTAAGCGAGAAGTCAGAATAGCCCCATCATAACCTTGGATCCTTTGAACAAATATCATTATTCCCCCTTTTAATTTAGTTAATGGTTAACTACTCGTACTGTAATAGTGCAGGCTACTTTATTTTTTTGTTGATGCTAGTTAGTTTGTATTCGATTAACTCATAGGCTGCTAGCGATTGATTCGTGTTCCTTAAAAAACAGTTGGTTAGACCAAAGCTAATTACAAATTAATCCCGATGACACGAATAATGCCGTTACAATTATCGCCTAAACTAATGTTTGTAGAATGATGCCCCTCTACGAAATCTTGCATTTTTAATGCAGCTGCAGCAGACCCCAGTGTGTATTCACTGCGAACTCCAGAGATTCTGCATTCTTTATTGTATTTAGCGACAAGTAAATTAGCTGCCTCTATAACATCCCAACGAGTAATTCCCTTTTGAGCGGAACTTCTCAGAAAGCCCATTATAGAGCCTGTATCGGTGTAGAGTGCTTGTAAAAATAACTCACCATTTATCACTCCGCTCTTAAATCCTTTATAGTTTGTACCTTCAATTTCAGTCATTTTTCCTCTCTGGCCTAGTTGTGTGCTGCAGGTCTATTTTAAGAGGTGTTTATTAATAGGGGGAGTTAGATTGTATACAGTTATCGAATGGTTTAAGTAATGCGTGAGTGACTGAAATCAAGCTGGAGTGTAGCTAAAAGCTAACCCATTATAGGGGATTGTGTTGTTTAATCGGTTAATCGGTTAATCGAAGAAGTGGAGGATATCTAAAACAGCATCATTCATTATGCATCAAACTAACTTGAGGATATCCATGGGATGTAGAATATCCTGTACAAGTTTTTTGCAAGTAATTAGCCGCCAGCTAATTTTACCGTATATTTTTTTTGCTCCAAAAATGTTTTTATAATCTCTCTCTGATCGCCTTGAATTTCGATCACAAAATCTTTAATACTACCGCCAGTGCCAGTACGTTTTTTTATCTCTTTAGCCAGCGCTTTTAAGGCTTTCTCATCAAGTTGTAAACCTTTAATTAAGGTTACGCCTTTACCCTTACGTCCTTTTGTTTCTCGGTGAAGTCTAACGATACCATCGCCTTCAGGTGCATTCTTTTTAGTTTTTTGTTTTTCGACTTTTCCACCATCAGTTGAATACACAAGATTCAAATCACTAAAATCCATATAAATTCCTCACACTTCTTATAAATAGACATAGGTTAATTTTATTTGATAAGTTTAACAGAGTCATTTTTAAATACTGTAATTAAAATTGATCTAGAGCATTGATAATATTTTTAGGTTACCTTACCATCCTTAATGGTAATCATTATCATTTTTAAAGAGGGAGGAGGTTGAAATGGTTTTATCTGAACTGAAGGTTGGTCAAGTAGCTAATATCGCTAATTTGTATGATGTTGAGCCAAGGATGCGTAAGAAATTATTAAACCTAGGTTTTTTACCTAAGGCAAAAATTGAGCTAATGCGTCTTGCTCCCATGGGGGACCCCCTAGCGATCCGTTGTGCAAATAGTAACATTGCAATACGTAAAGCTTTAGCTAGCCAAATTACAATAGAGTTAAGCGAATGAACCTATCTATTGCAACAATTGGTAACCCAAATTCAGGAAAAACATCATTATTCAACGCATTAACAGGGGCTAATCAACAGGTTGGTAACTGGAGTGGCGTAACAGTGGAAAAGAAAACGGGTCGATTTACTCTCTCTGATAATAGAGAGGTTAATGTTACAGATCTACCTGGTATCTATAGTTTAGATTATGACTCAGACGGTAGTTCACTTGATGAGAGGGTTGCTTTTGACTACATAATGCAAAATACGCCTGACTTAATCCTTAATGTTATCGACGCTAGTAACCTCGAAAGAAGTTTATATCTTACCCTACAGCTTAAAGAACTGGGTTTACCGGTTGTTGTCGTTATTAATAAAATGGATATAGCGGAGAAAAAGCAGCTAGTTATTAATGAAAAATCCTTATCAAAAGGGCTCGATTGTCCTGTTGTCGGTATATCAGCACACGATAAAAAATCGGTGATCAAATTAACGTCAAAATTAGCTTCTTTTGCAAAAATACAATTAAATAAGCCATTAGTTTTAAACTATGGTGAAGTGTTAACCCCATTAATTGAGCAAGCGACAGATCGTTTAAATCATATTGATCACAAGATTCAAAATCGAGCTTTAGCAATTAAAATATTAGAAAATGATCAAACGGTTACGCAGTTATTATCGCCTGAGCAGCAAACACAGTTTTCGACAAAAGTGCAACAACTTGGGCTCGATATTGATTTACAAATTGCAGATACGCGTTATAGCTTTATTTATGAATTGGTACAGCATGCTGTTCGCTTACAAGGTCATCTGGGCCGCTCGATCACAGATAAAATAGATGCGGTTGTATTAAATCGATTTACCGGTATCCCTTTCTTTTTATTGGTTATGTACTTGATGTTTATGTTTTCCATTAACATAGGTAGTGCATTTATTGATTTTTTCGATATTGCAGCAGGTGCTATTTTTGTCGATACGACAGCACAGTTGTTAGCAGGGATTTCAGCGCCTGATTGGTTAATTAATATAGTAGCCTTTGGTGTCGGTAACGGTATTCAAACCGTGATGACCTTTATCCCCGTAATTGCCTGCTTATACCTATTCCTTGCTGTGTTAGAAAGTTCGGGCTATTTAGCGAGAGCCGCTTTTGTTATCGATAAAGCGATGCAGTTTATGGGGTTACCGGGTAAATCATTTGTACCGATGATTGTCGGTTTTGGTTGTACAGTACCTGCAGTGATGGCGGCAAGAACGTTAGAAAAAGAGCGTGAACGTTTATTAACTGTGGTTATGTCTCCATTTATGTCTTGTGGTGCCCGATTACCAGTATATGCATTATTCGCCAGTGCTTTTTTCCCTGAAAGTGGGCAAAATATTGTATTTTTATTATATCTTATCGGTATTTTAGTTGCTGTTCTAACTGGGGTTGTTTTAAGCCGAACTATCTTACCGGGGCGCAGCGAGCATATGTTTTTAGAGTTACCTGATTATGAATTTCCAACTATCAGAAATACCTTAATTAAAACATGGCAAAAATTGAGTGGTTTTATTTTTGGTGCAGGTAAAACAATTGTACTAGTAGTAACTTTGTTAAATGTGATTAACTCTATCGGTTTAGATGGAAGTTTTGGACATCAAGACAGTGAAGAGTCTTTATTAAGTCAAGGAGCTAAAATCATTACACCTGTGTTATCACCATTAGGTATTACTCAGGATAACTGGCCAGCAACGGTTGGTATTGTTACTGGGATCTTCGCTAAAGAGGCCGTGGTTGGTACGTTAAATAACCTTTATTCAACACCTCAGTCAGACGCAGAAGTTGAAATAACGTTTTTAGAAAAAATGAATGAAGCGTTACAGACGATTCCTGAAAATTTATTGGGGATTAGCGTCAGTGACCCATTAGGTTTAGATGTTGGTGAAGTCGATGATTTAG
>JBALXF010000285.1:0-4633 GCA_036961085.1 Psychromonas sp. | reverse complement strand
GGATCTATCAAGGTATCCTTGAAGGCAAAGCGAATAACCCAAGTCATTATCAGCAAGCTGCGGGTCGTCCTCATATCAGTTGGCAAGAGTACTTTAACCAGCTAAAGCCTAAACTTAATGAATAGCATCAATTCATAATAATTATTTGTAATAAGCACTGCACTGAATCAATTGGTGCAGCGCATTTAGCAGAGCTCTGCCGAATGATTTTCTTGATTAAATTAAGGTATTGGGGCTTTAAATTTATTGCAGTAAATAGGAATGAACCTCTAACTAAGCTGAATTTTCCTTGCAGTATTAGATACTGTTCTAGTGAGTATTGAGCCAGAATTTAAACACTTTGTTAATTCCGCGTAATTCTTTCTAGATCATTAACAGGTTAGGTTTTTAAGGTTAAAAGTCGTAAGTAGCGCCATCGAATTTCAGCTCACAAAAATGCATATCAAAGACTCCCCCCCTCTAAGCATCATCTTAAACTATAATTAATAACGTTTAGCTAATAAATGTTCTTAAAAATCGGTTTGTATCAAAACTTATAATTGACGATATAAAGTATAAGATTAATACCATCAAGTGATGACTGTGTATTTAACACTATGAATTTATAAGGTATTTTTTTCTCTAGTTTATATTGTAATCGGAGTGTTAACTTCCTGTTTAGAGGTTTTTGTATGCTAGAAATTAAATCTTTTTTATGCCTGCTATCCGGATGGCTGCTAGCAATTTTTCAAGGCATTTGGCTTCTTACGCTGTATTTTTGTGTTGCCTATGTAATGGTTGGATCTCTTGGCTCATTACAATTACGAGATGCCTTAGTTGCTGAAAAGTCAGGGGCTACCTTTGATTTAGTAATTAGAACTAAAAATCATTTTGAGACTAAAGCCGAAAACCAATTCGAACTCCATTCTCGTAATTCTGAAAGCAAATATAACGATATAAATGACTCATTAGACAAAATTTATGAGAAATTAGACGATTTGTGGGAAAAGATAATTAAAAGTGCAATCCAACTAGGAACTATTGAGCAAACTCAAGTCGATAGCCTTGATAACCTTGATGAGATTAATAAAAAGATTGAAATAACATGTTTTGTTCCAACGCCTGAAAATGCTTTGCTGTGTGAAAATCATTCACAATTTAAGGTATTGTTAACCCAAGAAGAAACCTTATATGAAAAGGCAGAAAATATTTTTGAAAGTGAAGGTGATGTTATGGAAATTCAAGATGCGGTCATGAGGTTAAGAGAAAAAACTCCCTTTACAGATTTATTTACCACAGTTGATTTTATGGAAAATCTAGGATATGACATGTTCCTTAAGCAACCACGTGAGTTATTGGTTTTGCAACTTACTATGGTGATGGGATTGTTGGGAAGTTTAGTTGCTATGACATGGTCTTTTATAAGACATGATGCAGAAATGTCATTTCGCAGGACCTTATTTTTACCTTTAGTTGGCGCGGTCAGTGCATTTATTATTTTTGTATTTTTTAAGGCCGGACAACTGACGATCACTTCAGGCTCTGGAACTTCATCTTTGAGCCCATTCTTTCTTTCATTCGTGGGTATTATTTCAGGGTTATTATCAGAGCGTGCTTACGCTCGTATGGAAGCTGTGGGAAGAAAATTCTTTACTGATGATAGCATTCAACTTAGGTGGGGTGTAGGACTGAAGAGTGCATTGCATTCATCTGATATTAGTTTGGCAGATCTCGCATCTTTTTTGGATGCCGAAGAAGGGGTTGTAGATGGAATTGTTAATGAAACTATGCCTGCAACCTTGAAGCAACAACAACTGATTGCTGCATGCCTACGTCGCAATAAAAGGGAACTATTTACAGATGAAGCCCCAAATAATATTGAGGCTAGCGTAAAAGATGAATTAAAAGAATGATATAGAAATTTAAGAGTTACTTTGAGATAAACAATGGTGAATAAGTTTTTGTAAATTATATGCATAATTATAATTAGTGGAAATTTTTATGGATACTTCAAATAAGGTTGGTCTAGCAATATCGGGTGGTGGATATCGAGCTACGCTCTATGCTTTAGGATCTTTATGGCGTTTAAACCAATTCGGAATGCTTAAAAAATTTAAAACTATTACAAGTGTTTCTGGTGGAAGTATATTAACAGCTTATCTTGCTATGAACTGGAATCTATTAAAGTTTGATGAACAAGGAATTGCTACTAATTTTGAATTTATAATTGCCGAACCTATTATGAGATTTTGTAAAATAACTATAGATCAAGGGGCTGTGATTAGTGGAATTCTATCATGGAATGACACAATTGGTGACAAAGTTGCAAAAGCCTATAACAAGCATTTATATAGAAATACTAAGTTGGGTGATTTACCAGATTCAGAAGGCTCTACAGAGTTTATTTTTTATGGAACAAATTATCAGACGGGTTCCAGTATCAGATTACAAAAGCATAAAATATCGGATTATAAAATAGGCTATATTTCGGATCCTGACATTGAATTAGCTAAAGTTGTAGGTATATCAAGTGCTTTCCCTCCTATTATGTCCCCAGTAACACTAAAAACAAATCCTAATGATTGGGTTCTAAATGAAGATTCAGAATATTCACAAAACATCAAGTTAAGAGAGAAGCTGTTGTTATGCGATGGTGGTTTATATGACAATTTAGGTCTTGAAGCGATATCTAAAGCAAAAGGAAACTATACACATGTACTCTGTTGTGATGCAGGAGCACCTTTAAAAATAGGAAATAAAATTAGAAGGAACTGGGCTTCTCAGCTTTATAGAATGACTGATATTATGACAGAACAGCAAAGAGCATTAAGAAAAAGAAAGCTCATGCGAGACTATAAAGCTGTATCAGCTGAAGGAAAACACCTCATTTATGGTGGCACTTATTTTGGGATAAGCACCAAAATTGATAAATATGAGGTAAATGAGCCGATGACTAAAGATCATCAACTCAGCAACTCATTAAAATTAATCCGTACAAGGTTAAATAAATTTACAGATGAAGAGCAAGGGTACTTAATAAATTGGGGGTACGCTTTGACCGATGCCGCTATAAGAAAGTGGTCAGGCGAATTAGTAGATCCCAAATTATTGGTTAAGGGTCAATGGCCTATTCCAAGGTATAAGTTGTAATCGCTTATAAGTTAGGAAGTTTTAGAAGATTAGGTGTCAAATAACACGTCTGTTAATTTAAGAATTTTATTCAATATTAATTCACCCTATAACAAATTAGGAGTTAATTATGGATCAGGACTTTCATTACTACGGGACTTATTACGCAGCAAAAAATAGTGGATTTGAAAATAAAGAAGCTACCTTAATCGCTAAAGCAGCTAATTTTATCGACTTTTTTAGTGAATCCACTTACGCGGCTTATTGGAAATTAGTGACTGATACTAAAAAATCGAGTACTTACCACGTTGTAGCTGAAGTTGATTGCCCTCGTTATACTTACCAAGGTGGTTTATTAGGGACGGGTGTTTCGCCTGAAGATGGATTATGGTGTTCCTTTCATTTTACACCAGGAAATTATGCAGACCCTCAAAATACGCCTAGCCGTGAAATAGTACACGGTCAATTTATTACTCCACAGTTGCCTAAATTTATCACGCGGGATACTAACAAAGGTAAAAGTATATTAAAAAAATATAATCCTTTATCAGTTAAAGACCTGAAGTTTGGTAAATTATTAAATCGTCCACAAAGTGCACTTTCTCGTCAGCTAATTATGGATGCCATTGAATGTGCGACTGATGAGTCTAGATTGGTACAAATTTTAGGTTATGCACAAGGTGGGGAAGAGATTTTAACGACTAACCGTGAAGATAATATACGAAGGTTCCGATTAATTTTATTAGGGGTCAGGGCTCATGTAATTGCAGATACTTGGGCTCATCAAGATTTTTGCGGGATCAGTAACGTGATGAATACTTATTGGGACG
This sequence comes from Psychromonas sp., assembly GCA_036961085.1. GTDB lineage: Bacteria > Pseudomonadota > Gammaproteobacteria > Enterobacterales > Psychromonadaceae > Psychromonas. The sequence continues at coordinate 695 of JBALXF010000285.1, read as the reverse complement.
TTAATTATGATCCTTCATCCTGGGATCCTACTAAGCAGGGATACGGACGGCAGTCGATAGGTTATAATGATGGAATTAATGGTTGGAAAAATAAGGTACTCTCTTCAGTAAACAAGGCATTAAACCCTAATTTTGAAGCCGTTCCCAATGGCACGTCTTACCTCGGGCATGGTTGGATGGGGCATTTGCCTGATTTTAGTTTTGTAAAATTTCGTTATAAACCTTGTTGGTCTTCCCCAATTAAACCAATAGAGCGAGATAACCCGCAGCATTACAAGTCCGCATGGCTGGAATTAGTGAGTTTATTTACTCAGGCAAAAGGTAAAGGCTTCGTAGAAAAAAGTGCACAATTCGAAGACGCCTTTAACAAAGCTAAACAATCCATATCGCATCCTTCTGATTTAACAAGTAAGTCAACGGGTAGACATGCTTCTGCAAATGCTTGGATAGCAACATTTGATGATAAACCTGCAACTCAAATAAATGTTAACGCAGAACCTGATGCCCATGCTGTACTCGATGGAATGATTGAAAGTACCAAACGTTTGGATCGCTACGGTACTGATTATATTAACGTAATGAGTGATTTATATTTATTCCAAATCGCTGCTGATTACCATTTTCACTTTGTAAAAAACTACCTTAAAGTCCATAGCATTTATCAATTCACTGGCTCTTGGTCAAAACAAACGAGT